>JAEETB010000452.1 GCA_016286575.1 Prevotella sp. | reverse complement strand
AGAAAGATGGTGTCACGCCACTCGTTGCCTACGCGTACCTTATATTTATATTACTCTATTTCCCCTGCATCGCCACCATCGCAGCCATCAAGAACGAGACAGGCTCCTGGCGCTGGGCTGTCTTTGCCGCCGGCTACACCACCCTCGTGGCCTGGATTGTCAGCGCTGCAGTCTATCAGATAGGCAGCTTATTCTGAAAGCCTTCATTTCTCTCTTTAAGTATTTTTAAGGGGAGGTCGGCAGATATTTGCCGATTTCTTCGTATCTTTGTGCCCATAAATATGACTAAAACTATAAATTGGTATGAAAAGACTATTTCAATGGATCTTTGCCGCTACCCTGATCTGCGGCATGATGCTTTTCATGTCGTGTAGTAACAAGGATAATCCTGATGGCTCTCAGGAGTATACGGGCATACCGCTGATCATACTCGACACCGACATCGGTTCTTCGACCGACGACCTGTTTGCACTGGAGATGCTCTACCGTTATGAGGAGCAGGGACGCTGCCGATTGCTGGGTGTGGTGGTAGACCGCGAAGGCGAACAGAACGCCATGTTTACAGATGTGATGAACACATACTTTGGCCACGGGGATGTGCCCATCGGCCTCGTCCGTAAAGGCATCGACGCCCCTGTGGTGTGGATAGACTATGCACATGTCGCTGATTTGCTGGATGGCAATGGGCAGCCCATGTTTCAACGTAGCGTCACAGACTATAGCGCATTGTCCGACGGATGGCAGCTCTACCGCAAGCTCTTAGCTGCGCAGCCCGACCACTCGGTAAGCATTGTTTGTACTGGCTTCGTCACCTGTCTGGCACAGCTGCTACAGTCGGAAGGCGACGAATACGCTTCGCTCAACGGTGTAGAACTGGTGCGCCGTAAGGTGAAATGCATCTATATGCAGGGCGGCGTGTTTGGCGAGGCCGAGGAACCGGATTTCAACTTCGCACAGGGAGCCGACTTCGCACAAGAGTTCTTCCGCCTCTGGCCCACGGAGGTCGATATGGTGTTCTCGCCGATGGAGGCAGGACAGACGGTGGATTACAAGCCTGAACAAGTTATCGGCGATATATCTTGGACGGACATTCATCCCATCAAGCAAGTGTATATGAACTGCGGCTGCGACACGGGCCAGCGCATGTGGGACGTGTTGCCGACCATCCAGGCTGTGGAGGGCGACGATCTCTTCACGCTCTCTGAACGCGGCACTCTGACCGTCACCCCCGAATGTGCCACTATCTTTACACCCTCACCTACCGGACATTTTCGCTACCAGCTAACCTGCAACGCCACCTGGTCTGCCGCCATACTGGAGAAAATCAGAACATTCAATAAAATACATTAACACAACAGCTACGAATACAAAAACTGAATTAATATGAAAAGACTATTCCAATGGGTATTTGCCGCGACCCTGACCTGCGGCGCAACGCTGCTCACAGCGTGTTTTGGCAGTAATGACAACCCCGTGGACAATGTGCCCAGCACATCCCCCAGCACACCAGGCATCGCCGAGAAGATTATCGGTAAGTGGATGGATGTCGAGTTTGACGGACAGCCCGCGCTGACCTCCGACAAGTCGGTTGTCACCTTCCTTTCTCCGACCAAGGCTACCTACAGCATTTCAAGGACCGACTTCACAGAGACTCAGATCAAATGGTCAGTCCGTCGCGAGTGCGACGTCGAGATTTCTGGCAACAAGGTTACCCTGACCAGTCATCCCGAGGGCAATCCCAGTATTACGTTGCAGGAGGAGTACACCATCTCTGACATCACTGCTACCGAGATGGTTTGCACATACAGGCATACGACCTTCCATGACGGACTGATACATGGCACAGCCACCGTGAAGAATGCCCGCCTGAAGAAGATCGATACCGACTACCGCGCTGACATCATTGGCCTGTGGGAGTGCAAGGGGATCTTTGGTGGCGATACTTACAACGACGCTAATGCGCGGCTGGAGTTTTTCGATGATGGCACTTACAATTTCTACCGCAAGAATGATGCTGGTTATTGGGAATCTGTAACAACGCGTGAATTCCAGATATACTTTGTTGACGGCACGCTGATGGCCACGCGCTGGAAAGACCAGGGCGAGGACGAACATCGCGAATGTTGGGAAATAAAAACCCTCAGTGGCGACGAGATGGTTTGGACGGCCCTGCGCCAGAACACCGATGGCTCTACCTTCCAGCAGGATGTGAAGTGGAA
>JAEETB010000451.1 GCA_016286575.1 Prevotella sp. | reverse complement strand
ACGTCCTCGACGTGAACACACAGAAACTTGGGGCCCCCGTACAGCCTACGATGTACGGCATCTTCTTCGAGGATATCAACTACGCTGCCGACGGTGGCCTCTATGCCGAGATGGTGAAGAACCGCTCGTTCGAGTTCGACCAGCCGCTGATGGGCTGGCGCGCCTATGGCAACTTCCAGCTGAAGGACGACGGTCCCTTCGAGAACAATCCCCACTACGTGCGCCTCGGCTACTCTGGCCATAGCGACAAGTTCACGGGTCTCGAGAACGAAGGCTTCTTCGGCATCGCCGTCAAGGAGGGTGCCACCTACCGTTTCTCCCTCTGGGCCCGCTGTCCTGAGGGCGGCAAGTCCGCACTCGAAGTCAGCTTCGTCAAGAACAACACGATGCAGGAAGACCAGCGCTTCGCCAAGGTGAAGGTGAAGATCGAGGGCAAGGAGTGGAAGAAATATACCGCCGAACTCAAGGCACCCTGCACAGAGCCCAAGGCCGCCCTCCGCATCTTCCTCCGCAAGAGTGGCGACGAGGCCATCACCACCACCGATGTCGAGCACATCTCACTCTTCCCCACCGACACGTGGAAGGGTCGCGAGAACGGCATGCGCAAGGATCTGGCACAGGCCCTCTGTGACATGCACCCAGGCGTGTTCCGCTTCCCTGGCGGCTGCATCGTCGAGGGTGTCGACCTCGCTTCGCGCTATCAGTGGAAGAACAGCGTGGGGCCCGTTGAGAACCGCAAGCTCAACGAGAACCGCTGGCACTACACCTTCGACAAGCGCTTCTACCCCGACTATTTCCAGTCCTACGGCCTCGGCTTCTTCGAGTTCTTCCAGCTCTGCGAGGACTTCGGCTCAGAGCCCCTGCCCGTCATCAGCTGTGGTCTGAGCTGTCAGTTCCAGAACCCTGACCCCACGAAGCCTGGCGTTCATGCTGCCCTCGACGAACTCGATCCCTATATCCAGGATGCCCTCGACCTCGTGGAGTTTGCCAATGGTCCCGTCGACTCCAAGTGGGGCAAGGTGCGCGCCGAGATGGGACACCCCGAGCCCTTCAACCTGAAGTTCCTCGCTGTGGGTAACGAACAGTGGGACTACGACGACGCCCACGGAGGCTACGGCCCTGTGTTCACAGCCCGTCTCAAGAAGTTCAGCGACGCCCTCCGCGCCAAGTACCCCAACCTGAAGCTCATCGGCACCACAGGTCCTAACTCCGAAGGCTGGGACTTCGACCTCCTGCAGCCCCGTATGAAGGAGCTGAAGGTCGATCTCTACGACGAGCACTACTACCGCAACGAGGAGTGGTTCCTCACCCACGGCCTGCGCTACGACACCTACGATCGCAAGGGTCCCCGTGTCTTTGCTGGCGAGTATGCCTGTCACGGCAGCAAGAACCACAAGTGGAACCATTACTATACCTCTTTATTGGAAGCAGCCCACATGACGGGTATCGAGCGTAATGCCGACATCGTCCACATGGCCACCTACGCACCCCTCTTCGCCCACGTCGAGGGCTGGCAGTGGCGCCCCGATGCCATCTGGTTCGACAACCTCCGCATGTTCAAGTCCGTCAGCTACTACGTCCAGCAGCTCTACGCCACGAACAAGGGCACCAACGTGCTCTCGCTCACCATGGACAAGAAGCCCGTGGCAGGCCAGCCAGGTCAGGACGGACTCTTCGCCTCTGCCGTCTTCGACAAGCAGACGGGCGAGGTCATCGTCAAGGTCGTCAACACCTCTGAGGCTGCCCAACCCGTCACCCTGAACCTCCAGGGCATCAAGGCCGCAGGCGAGGCACAGACCATCACCCTCTGCCACAACGGCATGGACGATGAGAACACACTCGACGAGCCCGAGAAGATCACGCCGCAGCCAGGCACCATCGCCGTTGCCGCAGGCAAGAAAGCCGCTACCATCAGCGACGAGCTCGCCCCCAGATCCTTCCGTATCTACAAAATCAAGAAGTAAAAGAAAATGATAAGTTTGCCCCTCTGGGTCTGGATCTCATTCTATGTGCTGGTGTTCATCATGCTGCTCATCGACCTGAAGTCGTTTGGCAGGAAGGGCCAGCATGAGGTCAGCGTGAGCGAAGCCCTGATCATGACAGCCGTCTGGATTGGCGTGTCCCTGCTCTTCTGTGCCGGCATTGAGTTCCTCTACCCAGGCGATTCCCACGAGAAGGCCATGGAGTTCCTCGCAGGTTATCTCATCGAGAAATCCCTCT
>JAEETB010000450.1 GCA_016286575.1 Prevotella sp. | reverse complement strand
ACATTGAATATTATAATAACGAGAGAATAAAACTCAGATTAAATGGAATGAGCCCAGTACAATACCGGACTCAATTCCAAATGAGAAATAATGTTTAATCTGTCTAAACTTCTGGGTTCACTTCAGTGCCTGTCCCCATGACTACCATGTCCCCATGACTACAACGATTATTCAGTAAGCGAAGACTGTACGCACACGGGCACCGTACATGTAACTCTTCGCGTAGCTATTGAATCCCTTATAACTATTATTATCAGAGAAGCCATAGACATCCTGTAACTCGTTGTTGAGTTGATACTCCGAACTGGACCAGTAGTATTCGCCCTGCAATTCACCATTATTGCAGGCCGTGTTGATGGCAGTACGGTACGCAGAAGGTTCATGAGGAGTAGTGGGACCATCGGAATAATCCACCGGCGCGTCAATAGGAAGCGAAGTCCTTGTCCTTGTCCCACTACTGCTGGTGATGCTGCTGATGCCGTAGAACACATAGCGCCAGTCGGTGTCGCTCGGCACGCGCCAGCCCTTTACCAAGCCCGTCGGGGCGGTGGTGGTTACATAACTGGCGCCTTTCGTCTTGTCGTAACAGTTGTCGCCGATGGCATTGGTGTTGTAGGTCGTTCCGCAGATGGTGATGGCATGAGCAGTTGCATATTCATTGACATAAGTAGCCACATTCGACCAAACGATCTTACCCACATCCGTCAGCGCGATGGCGATGAACCTGTCGAAGTAGAGGGGTAAGTAGCCGATGTTGGCTATCACGGCCTGTTCAGTGTCAGTGCCCTTGACGGCGAAAGTGCCATTGGACAGGATCACGTCGCCAATAGTCGCCATCTTCACCGTCGTCTGGTAGTACTTCCCAACCTCGGTGTCAGCGGCTGTAGTGGCCTTGGCGATATACGGCTTTTCGCCGATGGTGGCGTTGAACCAATATGTTCCGGCTGTCATCACGGGCAGGGCGACATACAGTTCGTCAGTGGCCGATCCGGGCGTGACGATGGTAATCACGTTGCCCTCGTCGTCGCTGACGAAGAACTTAGAGGCGTCCTTGTCAGCCGCGCTGAGATCCTGAATGGTGAACTTGAAGATGGCGTTCTGGGCGGCGAGCGATACGGGAGTTCCTGCCGTACCGTTGTTAACAGTGGCCCCTCCAGCGCTGATGCTCAGCTTACCGGTCCCCTTGCGAACATCATAGTTCGCAGCAATAGTGGCTAGCGTGCCGTCCTGTGCGGCAAGCAGGTTGGCCTTCACATTACCTGTTGTCCCATCGGCAGCGGTAGATGGATAGATGATGGTCACGTCGGAGCCATTGGTTGCTCCTGAAGCCAGAGTGGCGCTGATGGTGGCGGTACCGTCAGCCTGCTTAGTCACTTCTGCATCGGTCTTAGTGGGCGTGCTGCCTACCATGTAAATCAGAGCCACTTTCTCGCCAGTAGCCCATGTGGCTACAATCTTATTGTTTACATTATCCTCAGCGAGTGCGCGGGTTGAAGCACTCTCGCCCATGCTGATAGTGGCGGTGAAGGGAATGCCCACAGCCTTGGCGGGTTGCTCAGCAGGGGTCTGAATGTCGTTATCGTCATTGCTGCAGGCGGCAGTCATCAATGCCAGTGCAGCCATCATGATAATCTTTGTTGCTTTCATTGTCTTTACGTTTTTTTGATTGTTACTACACTGTGATGGTTTAAGGAGCAGGACTGAACGGGTCGCCGCCGTTGTCGTAATCATTGGGATCGCCCAGTCCACTACCTACCAGCAGCTGTGGCTGCCGTTTCAACATGAAGACCTGCATCGAGGGCTTCTCATATTCTTTTTTCTTTGTTGTCATTTGCTATGGTCTATTATTGATTAATTTCTATCCGAAAATGTCGCTAAGTGCATTTCGACTGCAAAGATACGATTAAGTGAGCAAAAAAACAAATTTTATTTGAGTTTTTTCGAGCGGCTCCTCTCATCTCGAGCGAATAGTCCCCAAGACTACCTCACAACCATTTTCTATCCCATAATCTCTGAAGAAACTGTGTTACAGGCCAAACCTCAATCCCATTAAGCATTCTTGGCCTTTCCTCCATTGACAGCAAAATCAGTTTTGCATCCGGATGCTCCTCGCTGAAGGCTTTCAGGCCCTTTGTATCATTCGAAGCAACATGGTCAGCCGATTTTACCTCAATTGCAATTTCTACATGATGAGTCAGCGCATCGCAAATCATGACATCAA
>JAEETB010000077.1 GCA_016286575.1 Prevotella sp. | reverse complement strand
AGTATAGTGAAGATGCATGTGAGTACCTGACAAGAATCGAGATGTGCTATTGGAATGAGGCCGACGGAAAGCACAAGCTCTTTGCCTATAATCACATGTTCTACAGGAATGGTCAGTACTATCCTGGTCAGTATGACGGTTTGATCTTCATGCGCTACGACAATGCCACCAAGACCATGAAGTATCACCCAGATGCAGGTGAAATGGCTGTTTACGAGGCAAAATCTCCCAGTGTAGAGTGTTCATTTGCCCTACCTCGTACAGGCAAAGACATCATCGTGACATTATGGGATGAAAATGGCAAGAAGACCCAGAAACCACTGAAATGGAACGGCAGCGGCTTCACCTATTAATGACACAAAAGGGTCAGACCCCTTTGTGTCATTGGAGTGGCGGCTCTTTCCTTTACTTGATGGTTAGCCAGACGGCTTCACCCCTACCCTTGGCTTCGACGATTTTCTGTTTGAGTTCGTAGAGCCACTTGCGGGATTCAAGGAGTCGGCCTACCAGTTGGTTGCGACCTACGAGAATGCAGCCTTGGGTGTCCTTGGCAGTATTACCCATGTGGATGCGGATGCCCTTGAAGAGGTGGTTGAAGTCGGGACCGCCGAGAAGGACAGGGAGCCACATTTTAAACTTCGGACTCCAAGTAATCACTACGGCGTAACGGCCTTCAGGGATAGCGAAGGGTTTCAAACTCTCAGCCTTCTTTGGCGAACGGAGTACGGCTTCTTTCGAGACCGTCGTCTTCAACTCCAATGCTGTTGGTTCGAGCGTGTCACAAAAATACGTCTCTTTCGAACCTGCCAAATACTCGTCATCTACTTTCTCAACGATGGAAAGCCTACCTATCGTGTAGGCCTTCCTTTTTGCTATGCGTGTTAATACTAATTCCATATTATTATTTACGATTTACAAATTTACGATTTACGTTTTTACCTTAACGTCACAAAGTCAAATGTCACATTGTCAATTTCTTCCAATGCGTCTTGTCGGTCTTCTCAATCCATTTGTCGCGATACCAGCGAGAGATGATTTTACGAAGTCCCGCCTCACTACAGAAGCCACGCTTCAGAGATCGAAGATCATCCATCGTGAAGGCAGGCGAAAGCTGGTCGAAGATGGAGTGATTGCTTCCGTATCGGATGCACTCATCGCGGGCATCAACGAACTGACTTTCCAATGCCTCGCCAAAGGCCTTTATCTGCTGTTTCAGACAGTATTCAGCCATCATCAACGCGAAGTCAAGACATGCCTTGGTTTCACGAGCAGCACCTGATAGCAGATGAAAGATGACACCGCAACGGAAGCCGATGACAGCCGCACGTTTACGATAGGTGTCCTTGACGTGGTCGATGTCCTTGGCAGCCTCTACGCGCTTTTCTTCTACCCAAGCCTCGATAGCCTTCCTCAAACGAGGCACATCGATAACACCAGTGAATGAACGCAATTGGGTGACAGCCTCCTGAATCTTCGTCTCGTCCTCAGCCGAACGCTTGCCGAACTTTGGCATCTTCGAGAATGAACTGTCTGGCATCTCGGCGAGCATCACACGGCTCGATAGACCGTTTTCGATATTGTCCGACTTGAAGCATTTCCTCAGCGCACCATTAGTGCCGAGCATCGTCCAGTTATAGGCCACCTTCACCACACCCGACTCAGCTGCATCGCTATTGTAGTCCTGACCCCATTCGCCTCGGTCGAACGAAAGACGATAGATGTCATACTTTGACGACCACGAGCCAGCACCATTCGTTTTTCGAAGGGTGTCCAATTCCTCTCCGAAGGAATACAAAGTGTGTCCGCCAGAGTTCTTGAATCGCTTCAAGAGTGTTGAGCACGAGACAGTTACGGGCACCTGACGGATGAGCACGTGCGGATCTTCGGGAGCCTTTTCGTTGGCTTTACGGCCTTTCTTGCGCTCCTTCCATTCTTCTTCACGCTTGCGTGCAAGAGCATCCTCCTCGTCGAACTGTCGCTTCCAAATATCGATGGCGTTCTTGACCACACTCTTATTAGAAGCCTGCTCACCACGGATAATGGCCATCAGTCCCAGATGATGGATGTTGCCGTCGCAGTATTCGACTTCGACGCCGTCGGCATAGGCACCACAAATCGGCATGATACCTACGAGTGTGGGCATGTGCATCGAGACCGGCACACCAACCAGAGACTGTTTCAATCCGATAGGCAGAGCCTTCACGTTGACCTTCACACCTGTTTCCTCAGCCACAGCCTCGGCATCCTCGATTTCATCAGGATTGATGCCAAATTCCAAAGCGTCAATGATGCCCTGCATCACCTTCGAAATGCCCTTGGGTTCTTCCTTGCAAGCCGAGTCAACGACCGATTTCAGTTCTGCGTCAGAGAGTCCGAAACGGGGCATCACCTGCATCAACACCTCTTTCTTATTATCGCAGATGGCTCGGAGATTCACGGCCAGTTTATGCAACTTCACGTTACGCTCACCCTCGGCAGGCTCACCGCCATTCCTACGCCACCATTCAGAGATTATAGAGGTATAGGGAATGCCTTTGAATTCTTTTTGGCACGGATTAACACAGCTCTCATTTTGAGAGACGCTGCTTTTTTCTGCGCAGCCAGCCGTGTCTTTGTTAAAAGCCGTGTCATCCGTGCCTAAATAAATTTCAAACAACTTCGGATTAACATACTTAGTATGATCCTCTGGCACCATATAGATGCACCTCGAAACATCCTTTACAGCTGCATCAGGCATGAATCCCGTTGCCTCTTGCATCAGTTCCTGTGCCTGTTCAGGTGTCATCCCTTCAGGCAATTCCACCAGCACATGAGTACCACGACGAACAGACTCCTCAATGAGCAGCGGCACCAATGGCGACTTTTCCAAGAGTCGGGCACAGATTTCATCCGTGTGTCCTTTCTCGTCAAAATCTAGCATCAGACGATTGAGCGGTTTAATAGCATCCGCAATCGCCCTGTGATTGTCCTTAAACTCAGCACAATGCGGCGTCCATACTGGCAAACGATGCTTCAACTCATCATCACCTTTCTCTATACGTGCGCACATCTGTGCGAGCCAAGGCTCTCGACGAAGCTTTTCCCAGTCTTCCTTGGTAGCAGGGAGGCAAGGAGCGCCGTGCCCCTTGCCGATACATGTGAATTTCATAGTCATGATCATTGTTTTCTCCATAATATAGTCCTCCTTTCTTTAATTGTTTGTCCATAAAGTGTTTGTCTTGCGGGTGGCCAGATAAGCCGCCACCTCAAGGGTCTCGTCACGGAAAAGCTGTTTCATCAGCTCCAACGGGTACTTCTTGGGGAAGGTAAACTCCACCTTCAGGCAACCACGATTGGGATTGTGTTTCGAGTGCTCGCGCGTCATTTTCACTACGGCGTGGGCCGTCTCAAAAATGGTCAGGTACTTGGGGCCCTTCGACCCGTCGTTGACACGCTTTACTCGTGTTCGACCATCCGCATCAACCTCAATGCCTGCACGGTAGCGTACTCGGTTGCCATTGGTAACCTCCTTGTCACTCTCCCAAGGGCACGGATAGACGTTGATGTCGCCGTTGGTCTGAAAGTTAATACTGCCGTCCATCTGGACGTTCTGCTGTAAAATGTTTTTCTTAAAAATTAATGGATTACTCATAAATAAATCTGATTTCGATTTGTGAGATTCGGCAAGTGCTGAAATTAGGCCTTTTTCACTCGCGAGACTTCCCTCACTCACTTTCGTCTCAGATTTGTAAAATGTTAATTAATTCTCTCTTGACTATCCTTTAGATTCTGTGACCCATGAAGCGAAAGTCCCTCTTCCTTGGGTTCGGCATTCGACACTGATTCATCAATGACATCTGACGACGTGCATTCTCTGCGATAGTGCCTCGTGCGATTGCGATAAGATTTCGTGTACGTGACATAAATAATGTTTTATTTAACGTCGCCCCCTTTAAGACGACTCTAAGATTATACTTTTTTGATTTTTCTCACTATGTCCCTCCTGCCATCAGTGTGGGTGGTTTGTTTCAACATGTCAAAGAACGATTCGCAACTTCATCGCCTCTGCAATTTCAAATTGCTGGTGCAAAAGTAAAGTTCGATTGGTTACGAGCAAAATATCCTGCAATATTTTACCCTATATTTTTGACAACAGAAACAAAGTCTACTGATAATCAATTGGTTATAAACAAAAATAGCGAGTATTTTCTTTTGTTGAAAATACCCGCTTATCGCTTAAAATCTGTTTTCGATTGAAAACTGCCCTATTTTGCTATTTTTCGATTGGCTGAGCCGAATCCAAATTCGGATTCAGTTTCGACCTTTAACATATTCTTTTATCCAATCCGCATAATACTCCTTTCGGCTGTCGCCCATATATTTGGCCAGCGTCTTCACCTCTTTAGTATTATTCGCGCCCGTACCATAATATATACGCGCAATAGCCAGAGCACTCTTTTTCAGCGCACCAGCTGTTGAGAGCGCACCCATTATGCGACCCTTCACCTGAAGTCTCATATCCTTTTTCGACCAAGCCTCGGCTATCTTGTCGCGATACTCCGACTTCATCAGGTCTTCTATCAGCTGATTACGCCATTCCACCGTGAACCGTTTCTTGTCCGTGCTCACCTTGTCGAACCACTCCATTGCAAGCAGATCCTGAAGAATCCTCTTTGGAGCAAAGTAGTTCAAATCCGGACGATCTTTGCGTTGCAAGTTATGGTCGGAACCTGGCGAACCCTGTAGGTGAGGCTTGTCATATTTCTCCATGTCCTTCAGAAAACCGAGAATTCTCGGGTCGTGAGCCTTCACATATTCAGATATACGCTGGTCAAGGGCAGCCATACCTGTCTGCCTGCCACAAATCCTGAATACATCCTCAATGCCCTCAAGATTAATGCCCTGTGTCTCGATTGCCGCCACGCCTACAAGTTCTCTACAAAACCTTCTGCTAAAGATGACTCTGGGGTGAACTTTATTTGTACCACATGGTCGTAAAACTCCTCCCAATATTCGCGTTCCTCAGTCAGGCGCTTTGCAAGTTCTTCCAATGTCGGTTCGATATAATGGAAATGCAGGATATTTAATTCCATGAGTTGTGCAAAGTATCCTCCACGACAACTACCTACTTCTACGCCGATTTCTTCGACGCTGGTATTCGACTTGAAGCCGATGCCATACCTTTGCAATTTCTCTTTTAGCATTTCAGCCTCGTCGGCTGCACTCTCCCAAGAAAAATTATGTATTTCACCTTTCGATTCTGCCTGTTGAAAACACAGCAGGAAGAACTTCTGCACATCTATACGCATGTCATCCTCGCTGCAAAGCACTTCGCAGTCGGTCAGCTCAGCACGGTTCCACACCACACCCTTGGCGCCATCCTTGTACTGCACAATCGGGTGACTATGCGTTTCCAGCGTATATTTTCCGTCCTCATCGATGCGGCTCTCGCCCACGATGTAAGTTGCTATATGTTTGCCCACCTCGCCATTACAATAGATGTAATCGAAAGGTGCTTCCAGCTTCAAAATCTGAGTTTCCATATCTTCTTTTCTAATTTGTAGGCAAAGGTACAAAGAAATCCCGATAATCCAATCAGACCATCGGGAATTTATGAATTATTTGCAGACAGCCTATGCAAAGAGTTGAGTAACAAAGGGACGGTTCTTTTGTTACATCGCTTTGGAATGAGTTTTTTGAGGTAAAATTTGGAGGATAGAATATTTCTTGGTATCTTTGCAGCACCTAAAATAAAGTAAATATGAAAAAGGGTTTGTTTACGGTTATCAGCCTTGCGCTATTGGCCTCATGTTCAGTAAAGACAAACGAAGAGAAGGCTCGCGAATTGATTGAGCCACAAATTAAGGCAAGTCTGATTAAACCTGAGAGTTATGAGTTTGCCCAGATTAAGCTTGACAGTTGCTTTAGCGACAGTCAGCACAATCCAGAATTTTTCGTTTTTGCAATGAAGGTGGCTAAGTTATGGAAAGAGTATAAGGATTATTCTTCCGATGTAGAGAGAGCAGAGTCATCTATGGCCATTTATGCACCATCATATGGATACCAGTCAGCTTTTGGCAAACAGCAACAGAAAAAGTATAAGGCAGAGATGGAAAAGGCAAAGCGCAAAGCAGCTACAGCCAAAGAGAACATCTTACAGCTTTATGAAGATAATAAGAAGTTGCTTATGGATTACAACAACAAATCTGCAAAACATGAGTTTATAGGATGGGCTGTATCATTCGCTTATAGGGCAGAAACCGCCGGTGGTATGAAAATAATGGGTGAAGACTTATTCTATCTGGATAAGGACATGACTAATGTTACACACCGTTTCTCAGAAGAAGACATAAAGGATATGCAGTCATCAGATCCTGATGATCTCAATTATGAGTTTGAGAAAGAACTAAAGGAACTATTTGGAGAATAATATATGTAACAAGAGAACCGTCCCTTTGTTACGTCGCTCTAATGGTAATATCCAAATCTTAGACGTAAGTTTCTATACTGAATATGTTGGTTAACAACTTTGATAATCACATCGTATTTGAAATCAAATCCACCGCCTTGTATCATTTCGACCAATTTGCTGCGGTCGAATTCAAACAGCACGTTTATATTGTTCCCTCTGACAGGCAGAAGACACCAAAGCGGATCGCGCAAAGGATCTTTGTCGTACTCTTCTTCATTCTTATCAAGCAAGCCTTTAAAATCGAATAATACGGGGACGCTACTACTCAGCCACTCATTCGGCAAATGGCAGTGAGCAAATTCTAATACATACAAAGAGCTTTTCTGACCAGCACGCCAAATGCAGTTTAACTTAAATGCCTCTACAAAATGAGCAAAGTCGCGCTTGCGCCTTGTTCCATCTACAATCCAAATCATGTCCTTGTAGTATTTCTCACGCGAAATTCGTTCTTCTTCTGATATATTAGAATGCTGGAACTCTACAACCATATTACCGTTAGTCTTGATGTCAGCAATATGTTTCTCACCAGTTTTTTCATCAATGGCTACAATCTCCTGCCATTCCACAGGGAAAGTGTTCTTCCATTCTCTGTGCCATTCTGTCTCATTTTCCCACCAGTTGTCACAATGCTTAAGGCTTTTGTGTGCCCAGTGGTTAATCTTAAACTTGCCGCATTTTGCAATTACTGGCTGCTGGCAGATAGGACAGAGGCCTTTCAACCCCTTCTCTGCCTCTTTCTTCTGATTATCGACTAATGCAAACTTCATGAGCTATGATACTATATTTTCTATAGGTACAAAAATCATGCCAATGTAACAGAGGGACGGTTCCTTTGTTATATCCCTTCTGGTGAGTTTTTGCCTTGAAAATTTGGCGGGTTCGAATTTTCTTTGTACTTTTGCAGCTGTTAATTCATAAATTTAATACATATGCCAAGAAAATCAAGAGAAAACAGCGGAACTGGCATCTATCACGTGATGCTCAGAGGTATCAATCGTCAGAATATTTTCTATGACACAGATGACTATGAATGCTTTCTGGAACTGCTCAGAAGACAAGTCAACCCTATCGACGACAATCACAATTATCTGCCTTCGCGATGTGTCGTCTATGCCTATTGCCTGATGCCCAATCACGTCCATCTTCTTATCAAGGAAAAAGACAACTCGCTGGCTACAGTCATGAAGAGTATCGGCGTGGGGTATGCCTGGCACTACAACAAGAAATACCAGCATATTGGGCCCGTGTTTCAGGACAGATTCCGAAGCGAGCCTGTAAACGACGAAAACTACTTCGTGCTACTTCTGAGGTATATACATCAGAATCCGGTTAAGGCCGGGCTGGTGAGGCAGGTGGATGAATATACTTGGAGCAGCTGGCGGGAATACGAAGGGAGTATCAGCATATGCAGCACACAGCCGGTGATCAGTCGAATGCCGTTTGAGGAATTGAAGGCTCTGGTTTTTGAACCGCTTCCAAAGACGGCTATAGTATTGGATATCGACAACGAAAGAAGGAGAAAAACAGATGAAGAGGTCAGCGAGTACATCACATCGAGCTTTGGGTTAAGGCATGCTCAAGACGTGCTGCTGCTAACGAAAGAACGACAAAAGGATGTTATCAGACAAGCGCGAGACTTCGGAGCAAGCATCCGACAGATCGAGAGGTTGACAGGAATTAGTTTCTCTATTATCTGCAGGAATTAGGATGTAACGAAAGAACCGTCCCTTTGTTACAAACTATTGATTTTCTGCTCTCAATATCTCCAGCATTTCAGCGGGTGTCACCACAATCGGCTTCTTGGGAAAATGTTTCGTGTTGCCTGTCACGAGATATGCATCGTCTTTCGACATTGCCACTTCGTAGAACACAACATCCTTAGGATCGGGAATGAAGTCATCACTCAATACACGCTCGCTCCTCACACCGTTCACCATTATGTGGTTGATAGCATCTTTTATCAGCTGTTCTGGTATATTGAATTTTTGGCGATGCAACACATCCTTATATTCCTCAATGATTTCTTCATTGTACATCGGAATAATGTCGTAATTCAACACAGCGCCCCATACCTTTGCGGTTGAAGAATCCCGATTTTTGGTGATAAACGCCGACACCAATACGTTTGTGTCGATTACAGCATGTATCATACGCCAGCCTTTTCTCTTGCAGCTCTTTCCTCACGAGCCTGCCTGATTTCCTCGTTAATCTCGTCTAAAGTCATTTCTGGACGGGAATCATCGGCAACTACACTTTCGCGATATTCCAGGAATCTTCTTAATGCGGGATTATCGACCTTTGGTTCATTGAGGTCAATCTTGAATGGAATACTACGCGTTCTAACTACCGCATTGGCAAAAATGTTCATTGCGGCATTCGCACTCATGCCCATACGCGCGCAGAGTGCATCGAAATTCTGTTTCAGTTGTGAGTCCATCCTCACTGTCATTGATACCTGTGCCATATTCTTATCGATTATATGGCTGCAAATATAATCATTTTATTTCATTCTGCAATCATTTTGACGTAAATTTATGTCTTTTTAATAATTCTCATGCTACTTTGTGACTTTGGACTTTGTGACAATAAGGAGGTTCACAAAGTCAAGGGATATTATTAGAATTATATAATATTATAATATTATATAATTTATAGTATAATGAGAGGCGATTTTGCTGGTGATTTACGGAAGGTGCTTAATGTCACAAAATCACAGGTCACAGAGTCTACCAAATCAGTTCGCGATTGCAAACAACACATTTGGCGTGGCTAAACAATACGTTTGCAATGCGTAAATGTATCGTTAACATATTTTTACACGCTACGGGCATCTTAATTTGGAATCGAACGAAAAAAGTAGTACCTTTGCAATGCATTTGGAGATGCATTGCGAGTGTGGGCTGCGGCTCAGCATAGCTCGAGCGAGCTCGGCTCTGCGTTCGCCTTGCACCACCCTTGCAATGTCAATCATGAGAGACAAAAGGCGGGAGGCGGCCACCCGATGTAGCTGGTCGCACAAGAATCTAATACCATGTAAAACAACAAAGAATTATGAGTGTATTTTATCGAAAGTATCAAAACAAGAATCAGTACAGCGTGTCCTACGGCAAGTGGTTCGCACGCGCCGTGACCATTGGCAAGACCGTTACCGTAGATGACTTGGCCAAGCACATGTCGGAGCACAACACTCCGTACTCGAAGGGAGCCATCAAGGGTGTGTTGACCGACATGATCGATTGCATCCGTGAGCTGATGCTGGAGGGCAAGGCTGTAAAGCTTGATGGGCTGGCCATCTTCTCAGCAGGCATCAAGACCAAGAAGAAGGGTGCTCTTACCTCTGAGGATTTCTCCACCACCAAGCACATCGACAGCGTGTATATGCGCGCCCGTGCCACTGGAGAGTTCACTCGTGCCGAGCTGACCAAGGCTGGCAACGTGACCGAGCTGCCCAAGAACTACACCGACTATCACGAGGACGACGACGAGCCTCAGAATCCCAGCGGTGGCAGTGGTTCACAGAACAGTGGTTCATCTAACAGCGGTAACAGTGGTTCGCAGGCTGAGACGGTAGCAGCTCCTACCATCAGCGGTGAGACTCCGTTTGACAACACGACTCAGGTAACACTGAGCGGTCCTGATGGCGCAGAGATCCGTTATACGGTAGACGGCAGCGCACCTACGGCTGAGAGCAGTCTCTACAGTGAGGCTCTGACTCTGACTGACACTGTCATCGTGAAGGCAATCGCCATCAAGAATGGTGTATCCAGCGAGGTAGCCTCCAAGACCTTCACCAAGAACGGTAGCGGCGACAACGGCGGTGGCTTCGACACTGGCAGCTAATCAGGAAGGAGGTGAACTATGACGAAGAAGGAAACATTGAAGTGGACGCTGCAGATCATCGCATCGATTATCTCAGCAGTACTCACTGCCCTCGGAGCAACCTCATGTATGGGACTCTGTTAGAAGTGAAGGTCGCGATTAAGTGAGAACAGAGCTAAGCTTGCTTAAGCAATGTCGAACGTGAGCGAGCTCGATGTGAAACATCAAAAGTGACAGTAACGAAAATCCCGCTGGCTCGGAAAGAGTTCAGCGGGATTCTTATTTGTAGTCGAGGTGACAGCAATGCTGCAATTACCGGCATACACACGTCCTCATCTGAGACTAAGACAAAAGAAGCTGCTGCTTGATTATCCCATCGCAGAAGACCGGGTACGCTACTTCCAGCACTTCAAGGGAAACAAGTACAAGATAATAGATACAAAAGGCAGCACCAAGGCTGCCTTCCAAACGGGTTGTGGAACTGCGCTATTCGTACCAGAACTCTCCACCGAGTAGCTGAGCGCTTCTTTCGGCTTTATTGCCTGTGGCCTCACGAGTATATTCCTTGTACTGTCGGCCTTGTTCGGTCTCATTAGTTACTACCATAGACTTACCCTTTAATTCACAATTGGTAAAATGGCTAAAAGTATCATTCCCCCAGAACAGCATTGACCACCGTCCTGATTTCATCCTGAGTGCGCCAGATGGAATCAAAGTCTTTCATAGATTCTTTATGACCTTGCAAGGGTTTCCTACGGCAACGGTATTTGACGGAATATCACCAACCACGACAGAGCCGGCTCCGATAGTGACATTATCGCCGATGGTCACTCCTGGAAGAATGGTCACGCTACCTCCAATCCATACATTATGACCGATAGAAACAGGTTTTGCCCATTCCAGACGGGAGTTGCGCTCCACAGGATCAGTACTGTGACAGGCGGTGTATATGCTAACATTAGGGCCGATAAAACAGTCATCGCCAATGGTGACACGGGCTTCATCGAGGACGGTGAAGTTGAAATTCGCAAAGAACCGCTTGCCGATACTTATCTGTTTGCCATAGTCGCAGCGAAACGGCT
>JAEETB010000449.1 GCA_016286575.1 Prevotella sp. | reverse complement strand
CGACCATACTGCTCTTTGCCGAACACCTGACTGCGCTTGGGATGCATCGGATGAAGGTTATAGCGCTTCATCACCAGCTCGGCCACCTTCTTATACTTCTCAGGCATGTCACCCTTAGGGACAATCAGCTTAAACTCCACATAATCGTTATCCTTCTCCCAGCCTCCCAGCTGCTCCATGTGCTTGGGGTAATAGGGATAGTTGTAGATGGTGGCCATCGTTCCCAACTGGTCGAAGCCCTCTATCAGCATACCTTCAGGATCCATATCAGTAAAGCCCAAAGGACCAATAATCTCTTTCATACCTTTCTGGCGTCCCCAATCTTCCACAGTCTGGAATAGCGCACGACTCACCTCCAAATCGTCGATGAAATCGATCCATCCAAAACGGACTGACTTACTATTCCACTGGTCATTGGCCCTGTGGTTGATGATGCCTGCGATGCGACCTACCAACTTGCCTTCCTTGTAAGCCAGAAAATACTCTGCCTCACAAAACTCGAAGGCTGCATTCCGATCCTTGCTAAAGGTGTGGAGCTCGTCGCTATACAGGTTGGGTGCATCATAGGGATTTCCTTGATACAAATCGTAATGGAAGTCTATAAAGGCGTTCAAGCTCTTTTTATCTGTGACCTTTCTTATTTCTACTGATGCCATATTTTGTTGCCGTTAAGACATTATTCGTTGCAAAGATACAGAAAAAAGAGCCAACTATCAAAAAAATTAAGTTTTTTTTCGGCAAACTAACAACTGATGTCCCTCATTGGCGATAGTTGTGGCGAAAATATACACCTCCCCACCCTCCTTCAGCTTCAGTCGTTTGCGAAGTTCGGCCACAGACATCGGGAAATTTCTGACAGTGATATTGGCCTTGTCGATGTCAGCCAATGCAGCTTTCAGTTCCCGCTTGTTCATCGATGTACGCTTCTCTATCAGGAACTCTCGGCCAGGAAAACCTATAACCTCCTTGTCAGAGACAAACAAATGGCTGTTCTTGTCCAGCTGCATAACGCCGAATCGCTGTTCCAATAAGCCGAAACAACCTGCTTTCATGATGGAAGCATTCGGCTCGTAAAGGAAGCGAGAATCAAAAGGTGAGAAATGAAAAGCAGAGGAAGAGGGTGATGCGTGATAGCCATCAAACTCAAAGCATTCCTTGTTTCCGTCTGACAACAGATTGACACATACAACTCGCAATGATGGCGAGGCACTATTCTCTGTGCGCTCTTCACTTTTCACTGCTAACAGCAATTCCTTGCACTCATTATCAACAGAAATGATGTGTACCTCGTTGACCTTGCCAAGATCGGCAACAGCCTTGCGCCAGTCTAACATCGGAGAGAGTTTGATCATCACGCGATCGGCCTTTTCCAGCATTTCATCAAGCATCTCCAATACATTAGGGGTACAATCGGCAATGCCATAGGTACGCCCGCCATGTTCATCCCTTCGGGCAGGGTCAATAAACAATAGGTCTGCATGATTCATCGTATGCAGATACTCCACCCCATCACCACAGACCACTTCAATATGATTCAATCCTAACACATTGTAATTCTCCGATGAAATCGCACAAAGCTGGGGTTGACGTTCCACGTGGACAGCCTTCTGAAAACCCTGTGCAATAAAAGCCATATCTACGCCAAAACCAGCCGTTAAATCGACAAAAAGAGCCCCTTTTCCAGCAATACTGGCCTTGTATCTGGCCGTCAATTCACTGGAACATTGCTCCATCGAGAGATGGGGCGGATAGACGATGCCATCGATACTGGCCCATGAAGGCAACTTGGTGCGAGCCTTCTGCCTGCCAGCAATCTGTTCAAGGGCATACGACAAATCGACCTCGGACATCTTACTGCCTCGAAGTGCCAGCTGGCGCACGTCGTCATCAGCATGCTCGCGGATAAAATCAAGAGTGGCCTGATTCTTCATTATCATATCTATCACTTTTTCGAGTGCAAAGATAGCAAATTATTCTTATTTTTATGGCCTTTGCACCAAAAAAAGAAGGTGTCACATCTCATGAGATATTTTCCGAGTACTCCCCCTGATATCCAGACGGGCATTTACGACGATATGTCTGACAGTGTCATCGCCGTTGATCTGGTCGTACAAGGCCTTGAAAACCTTCTTGCCGATTTCCTTTACATTCTGCCGGATGAACGACATACGCGGTGTAGCAAGATCTGAAACCCAATCACTCATAAAGCCGATGATCGACAC
>JAEETB010000448.1 GCA_016286575.1 Prevotella sp. | reverse complement strand
CCACTTTTTTCGAGAATATGGGATTCAGCCCCTTGTCCTGCAGTTTGCCGATTTCGGTCAGCAGCATGCCGATTCCCGTCGGCTTCTGGATGTCCAGATAGTCGAGTACGGCCTTCACGTCTTCATTGAATGATGGCGCAGGAGCCTCAATATTCCGCACGAGGTGCCGGGCCAGGGGGTTGTCGGAGGCAAACAGGCTCTTTTCAACCTCTTTGGTGTTTATTGCATTGTAAGACTTCATGTAACCCAGGTCGCCCTCTTTATGTGAATTGAACCAGGTGCCCAGGGCATACATGTAGAAGTCGTCGCCGGGCTTGACGGTCTTGTCCATCAATGCCTCGTTGATGAAGTGGTCTGGCACGGCGGGCTCTCCAGGCTCTGGCACTACCGGGTTGTCTATTGAATTGTCAACACACGATGTGAATACACTTGCGCCGCTGATGAGGGTGGCGGCGAGCACCCATTTCATGATTCTTTTCATATTGTTACGAACCTTAATTCCGCAGCATTTTAGTTTAACTTTCTTTATAAGTACCTGGGCAACAAAAAGTTCTTCGACGCGCGAAGCGGCAAAGCCGAGCGGCTCAGGATCAATGGCATGGCAAAGGTACAACAAAAATCTGAGAAAATCACCGCTTTTGGTGGAATATTTTTCGTTTTGGACAAATTCGACTCTATTCTGTCCTCTGTAATCGACTCTCACCTAGGACTTCGCAGTAGGCTGATAGGCTATCAGTACAGCGAGATAATACGAGCCGTCTTCTCCGTTTTCTGCTGTGGTGGCGACTGCATGGAAGACCTCAACCTCTATCTGAAGGACGTGCTTGCCGAGCGTAAGGGAGAGCAACTTGACCTCTTCGACGGCGAGTACACATACCGCTGTATATTGACCAACGACTGGGACATGACCGATGAGGAGATCATACAACACTACAACAAGCGAGGAACTGCGGAGCAGGTCTTCGACCGCCAGAACAACGACTTCGGATGGGCGCATCTGCCGAAGTCATTCATGAACCAAAACACCGTATTCCTGCTTATCACCGCCATGGCTGCAAACTTCTACCGATACATCGTGGCATTGCCGCTCATGGCCGTCCTCTTTGGAATCAAGGCCACGGACAGGGTCAAGAGTTTCCTGTTCAGATTCATCGCCGTGCCTGCCAAGTGGGTCAGAACGGCAAGGCAGTACAAACTCAACATCTACTCCAATAAGCCATACAAACTTATTTGGGAACACGGATAAAACAACATCCTTCGCTGATGCTTTGGTCTAAGCCTCTCGACCTTACGGGGTAAGGGGAAGGTGTCTGCATACAAGTCATGTCAAGCGATTCTAAGCCCAGAGTCAGACAGAATCGTCACAAGCAAGGGCTAAATCAGACACGCGAAAAATTATCTGCGGATTTTAGGATATATTTTTTTCATGTTTTTTATTCATCAAGATAGGCATTAAGGAATGCTGCAGCCAGACTATTCTCCTTGATGTTCTTGCGTGCATCGTCAGGGCTGAACCACTGATAAGAATCGATTTCCTTGTTTGGATTGAACTCGCTGGCATCAGTAACGAATGCCGTAAAGTTGCACATCAATGTGTTTGATGGCTCAAAGAAACTGGTACGATTGAATTTCAGGTGAGCAACAGTCATGCCTGTTTCTTCTTTCACTTCACGGCAGGCGGCATGTTCCAGCTGTTCACCACGGTTGACATAACCTGCCACAAGTATGAAGTGCGGTTTCCCATATTGCCGGATAAGCAGAATCTGTCCAGTCTGCTCATCGATAACCACCATACTCACGGCCACATTGTACATCGGGAAACGATACTGTTGACACTGAGGGCAGTATGGAACTATCCCCTCACCCTCTAATTCCCGCTCCGTGAGTGCCGTTCCACACTCATAACAATGCTTCTGAATCATACTCATTTCGACAATCGTTCTAATGCTGCAGCATCCAGCCGATACACTGTCCAATCCTTCATAGGTACGGCTCCAAGGGAGAGGTAGAAGTCGATGCTGGGCTGGTTCCAGTTCAGACACGACCACTCCATACGTCCACAATGGTGCTCCCGTGCTATCTTGACCAGATGCAATAGCAATGCCTTTCCATAGCCTTTGCCGCGCTCTTCTGGCCAAACAAACAAGTCTTCAAGATACAATCCTGAATGTCCGATGAACGTTGAGAAATTGTAGAAGAAGAGCGCGAAGCCGACCTCACGCC
>JAEETB010000447.1 GCA_016286575.1 Prevotella sp. | reverse complement strand
TAGTTTGTTATTCCTTGGCCTTTGCCACCAGTCGCTTGCCCAGTTCGTAGGCTTTTTCGAGGTCGATGGGGAATTGTGTGTCGCGTACCTCGGCCTTGTGAGCCTCGCTGAACGTGGCGGCATCGTAGCGGTCGTAGTTCGAGAACTGATAAGTGTCATAGCTGCATAATATCTCTGTAGGACCGAACACAGCGAGTTGCTTGGCAGAGGTGTCCATGAGGATAGGGTAGTTCATCTGACGGTACACCTCTTCGTTGGGACAGTTCATCGTATAGATCGTAGCCGAACAGATGCGCTTTAGCACGACGGGTTTGGAGTAGTCGGAATAGTTGACGGCAGGAAACTCCATTCGTTCCATGAAGGCACGAAGGGCTGCTGAGGGATAGCCGCAATAGTTGGGCGAACCGCACACCAGTACGTCGGCCTCCACAGCCTTCTGGAGTATGGGCTGCAGGTCGTCCTTGAAAGAGCAGACACCCTTCTTGCCTCCCTTCAGTTTGCAGGCGAAACACGACATGCAACCTTTGTAGTTCAGGTTGCGGTCGTAGAGGTTCACCAGTTCCACCTCAGCACCAGCCTCTCTGGCACCATCCATGGCACGCTTCAGCAGCTGTGCCGTGTTGCCGTTCTTACGCGGACTTCCGTTGATAAATAATGCTTTCATAATTTTGTGGTTTTAGAATTATATCTTCTTCGTTTTCGTATATTTAACCTTCGGTTGAATATGCTCACGCTCGGCAGAATCCAAACGAGTTTGTTTCTGCTCTCGCTTACTCGCATATTTAATCTTTACAATCTCAAAAGAGTTTCGGGTCAGTTCCTTTAGCAGGTCATCAGGGGCAGTCAAGGGGTTGATGCCTATCCAATGCTTGGGCGATTCGTTATACGGATTGCCGATGCACTCGTACTGTGCCTTCAGGTCTTCGATGCGCTCTGGCTGGCATTTCAGCGAGATGACTGAGAAATCATTGCAGTCGAAGAATGAGAACATGTGGCCCATTACGTAGAACACCAATACTCCCTCTCCGTTCTTAAACTTCTGGAAAGGTAGCTTTTCTTCTATGTCATTGCCTAATGACAGGCAGTACTCGCGATAGTCTTCTATATTCATGATATTTATTTATTTCGATAACTATTGTATGATTGCCAGGCTTCACTTACATCTACAGGTTCAAAGTTTTCTTCAAAGAAGGATGCTTGAAAGTCCTCTTTAAAAGGTGACCAATTACCGCATATCTTTCCATCATAAGCTATTATAGGCTGGAAAATGCCACTATTGTTATGGGCGCGATGTCTGTGTTCTGGAGGCAGTACGATGTCACGACTTTTATAACTGATGAGGTATTCATCGTATGGAGGAATCAGGAGGAACTTGCCTTTACGAAATCCCCTTATGCGACACTCTTCGGTCAGATAATACTCCCTGCCTTTCCACCTCTCTATGTGAATGCTGTTGCCAAGGAGTGCAATGCCTCTCCGACAGTCGCTAATGTTTAGTCCCGACCACCATACAAAATCCTCCAGTGTAGCTGGTTGGCGACTCTGGAAGTACTTATGAGTAAAGTAAGCCAACGCCTCGTCTCTGTCCATCTTTGCGGATGACTTTATCTTATCTGATGTTAGCGCGTAGGTGGCTTTGAGCGGTAACAAATCTCCACTACAAAGGATGCCTGCCATTTCTGCCATGCGGATATGATAAGACAGGCGATGGTCGTCCATCTTCAAACCTTTTTCTGCCAACGCTAGAACGAAATCATCTTTTGTCACACTCCTTTTGCCTGCTGCTGTCCGAACGAGAATATCTCTGACACGCATCGGTTCTTCATCGGGTATGGTTATTCTATTGCTGCTCATCCATCCCTTCGTGACGGCAATTGCTTTTGGAGCAAATAGGTCTATCATAGACCAGTAATCTTCAGCAGATACCAACTGCCAAGTGCCTCTCATTAGGTGCAGACGGATAATCAGTCCCTCATCAAAAGCTTTCTTGAAAGCCTTGAATGAAGGTTTGCGCGTGCGCATTGCCACAGCCCAGCGCATCATACGATACTCCTGTGCCTGCATGGCACCCATGTAGCTGACCACCTCAGTAGGTGTACTGAACTGTGGAGCGATGAGCTGCTGGTTGAGAAGTCTGATGGCAACAGGATTCATATCTCACATTTTACATTTCATATTTCAATTTAATGTCCAACCGTTATCGCCATGATATATCATCTGTCT
>JAEETB010000446.1 GCA_016286575.1 Prevotella sp. | reverse complement strand
TCGAGACACAGAACGGGCTGACTCACCTTGGAATACTAATCCAATCGCTGACAACTTTTCTTCAATACTAAAATTTCGTTTCATCTGAACCTTTTAGTTGTGTCCAACTTTCTGGGTTCACTTCAGTCCCCTGTCCCCTTGTCCCTATTCCTCGCTCGAAAGAGAGTGGGGGAATTATTTCTTTTGTTGGAGTTTCTTTAATCGGCGGCGGGCGTCGTTGGCGTCGGGGTAAAGTTCGAGGGCTTTCTCGTAGTTGCGGATGGCGGCATCTGTCATGTGCTCGTGTTCGCATTCGCGACCGAGTATGGTGTACTCGGCAGCAAGGCGTTTGAGAAGTTCGTTTTTCTGAGTAAGCTCTGATTTAAGATTGTCAATTTCTTTGGTGTATTCTTCCTTTAGATGGATTATCTCTTGCCTCTGGCGGTTGATGATGCCAAGCTTCGAGCGGATATAGCGCTGGATGTGGGGCTTCTCTATGTCGTAGCGCAGATGGATGGCTGTGAGGAAATGGCTGAGGAACTCGGTGAAGTCGCCCTTGTCGAAGGCTCTGATGGCATCGCGGTATTCGCGGTCGGCCTTGCCTTCTTCGAGTGCCTGGGTGATGAGTCGCTGGTCGTTGTAGCGGTTGGCAAACTGCACGACTTCTGCACGGACGAAGATGTCGCTCTGACGGAGGGGTGCCTTGAGGGTGATGCCCTCGAGAGAGGTGCAGCGCGAGAGGGCCACATAGGTCTGTCCGCCAGCGAAGGCGCCTCCGCCTCCGAAGTCGATAGATACCTGGTTGAAGGTCAGTCCCTGGCTCTTGTGGACGGTGATGGCCCAGGCGAGTCGGATGGGGAACTGGGTATAGGTGCCGAGCAGCTCTTCCTCGATCTTCTGTTCCTTCTCGTTGAATGTGTAGCGCATGTTCTCCCAAACCTCGCGCTCGACGTCGTGCTCGACGCCTTCCTCGGTGATGATGCCTATCAGCCCGTCTTCCTCGTCGATGTAGTCGATGACGCCCAGGGTGCCATTGACCCAGCGCTTGTCCTTGTCGTTCTTGATGAATATGACCTGTGCGCCTGGCTTCAGCTGGAGCTCCATCGGTGTGGGGAGGGAGGTCTCGGGGAAGTCGCCCTTGATGACGCCGATGAAGGTGGAGGGCTGGCCGTCGAGTTCGGCGAGGTGCTGTTCGTTGGTATAGTCAACGATGTCGCGGCGGGTGGCGAGGGTGATTTCTAATGGGTGATCTTGTGGAATGTGGAATGAGGAATGTGGAATGAGATTACCTTGGAGGGAAGGGCTCGAAACGCGGGAGTTGAGGGCTTCGAGGTCGGCGGGGGTGGCGGTGTTGTTGCGGATGCGATCGAGGATGGCGATGAACTGGCTGTCGGTCTGACGGTAGACCTTACGGAGCTCGATAGAGACGATGGGCATCTGCTGCCACACCTTCGCATTGAAGAAATAAGAGCTGGGGTAGAAAGGCTGTAACAGTTGGCGGTCTTCGTCCTTGAGCACGGGTTCCAACTGGTAGATGTCACCCACGAGGAGCAACTGTTTGCCGCCGAAGGGCTCTGGGTTGCGGGTATAGATGCGCAGCACCTTGTCGATGAAGTCGATGATATCGGCTCGTACCATCGAGATCTCGTCGATGATGATGAGTTCGACCTCACGGAGGAGCTTTCGCTGTGCACCGGTGTATTTCAGCGTCTCCTTGATGTGGCGATGGCTGTAGCGCGAATCGTTGGGCAGCAGGGGGAAGAACGGCAGTCGGAAGAAGCTGTGGAGGGTGGAGCCTCCTGCGTTGATGGCAGCGATGCCTGTCGGTGCTAGGATGACGTGCTTTTTCTTCGTGTGGCTGGCCACGTAGCGGAGAAACGTAGACTTACCCGTCCCAGCCTTTCCTGTGAGAAAGAGCGAGCGACGGGTATAGTTGATGATCTGGAGGGCGTCCTGCCACTCCTTGTTATCGAGATCGAGTTCCATTAATCTTCTTTGGTGGCGTCAGCGTTGTGCTGGGGTGTCTGGGCATTGTCGGTATTGTCGGGCTCAGGATCTTTCACGGGTCGCTGCAGCGGGTTGCCGAAGTCGTCGTAGAAGATTTCCTCACCTTCGGTCTCCACAGCGAGGGAGTCGACGCCGATGGAGTCAGAGTCGGCAGGTGCCTTGAAGTAGCCGCCGCAGTTGTACATGTCGCTGGTTAGATCGCTCTGGTGGGGCTCAGCGAACTTCGTGCGGTATTTCTTGAAAG
>JAEETB010000076.1 GCA_016286575.1 Prevotella sp. | reverse complement strand
GCCCTTGATTTCGCCCTCGGTAATCATAGTGCCTCCCTCGCCGCTCATACACATGAAGTCTGTCGATACGAAGAATTTGTCGTAGAGGCCGAAGCCCACCTTGGCTCCCGGCGTGTTCTCGAACTGCTGTCCTGTGAGCAACAGAACGACATCTGCCATTGTCAAGGGAATATGTCCGTACAGCATACCCTTCGTATCGAGGTTGCCTTCTGCGTCCACAACCTCATCATTTAATTGGAAATCAATGAAGTCTGTGGTCTTTTTCCATTCTGAATAATCCGGATTATAAGAGCGCGTCTGCGTTTCGCCCGTCTTGGTGTTCTTCACCACGTAGCCGTTGTCGAGTTGGTTGGCCTTCTGCAGATCAGGGTCATCAACTACACAAGGCTCTTCTTCCTGCTTGATTTTGACGGTGGCTGCGCAAATCTTACTCCACGGATCGGGCTCTGCGCCTGCTGTAGTAGCCGTAACGGTACCCTCGGTAGCATCTTCCTCAGGCGTGAAGGTGACAGTGACGATACCATCTTGAGCCGTTACGGCAGACGTTGGTGCAACACTGCCATTCGTAGCCTCAAACTGGACGGTCTGCCCGCCATAGCCAGTCCATTCGCCGGTCTTCGACGTGTAACGTTCAAGTTTATAGGTGATGGCTGCAGTAGCGCCCTTTTCAATATCTTGTGAAGCAGGTGTTGCAGTGAGACGATAGTCGATAGCCAGAGCCTGCCAGTCGTCGGCCTTCATGGCATCCTCTTCCTCTTCAGGTTCGGCACCCAGGACAACCTCCGTCTTCACCGTTCCACCCTTCTTGTCAGTAAGAGTAAAGAATGCGGTGACATTTCCGTCTTTGTCAGTATAGCCATACTCATCTTCCAGCTCGCCACCTTCTGCTTCGAAGTGCACCAGTACACCAGGCGCATTGTAGGTGGTACCTGTCAGGTAGTTCTTATTGGTAACGTGGTACTTCACCTCGCGTTTGGCATTGATGAGCACTTCCTCCTCGGGTTCATTCTGCAGCTCAATCTCATCAGGCAGGCTGACGATGGGCAGGTCGAACACATTGATAGGATCGATCTCGCCCAGGTCTTTCTTCCAGAAGAAGAGGTCGAGGCAGAGACCCAGTCCGAGGTCGACACCTGTACTGATGCCTGCGTTCCAAGCCACCATGCTGTTGTCCACGAGACGACCGTCGGCTTCAGCCTTGATGTAAGGCTGCGGACTGATTGTCGGACAGAGCACCTTGTATATTCCTATTTCTATCTTAGGATAGGCCGTGGCACGAGCTTCTGCATGTGCGTTGATGTCGAGGTCGGGACCAACGAGTTCCAGTTTCTTCTCGCACTCGGAAATCTTCGAAAGGCCTTTCTCGGCATCCCACTCCACACCGTAAGTCACCTTATTAGAGGCTGTGACACCTGCTGTAACGGAAGCTTCACCTGATGCACCGAGGCTGACACTGGCCATCAGATCGGCATCCACCGTGATATAAACGGGCACGGTACCCACCATGAAGGTGTACTTCAACCTCGGGATAACATTCTCTTTCAGCGTCCACTCCTTCTCATAGCTCACCTCGCTGGCAACGGTGTACTTCATGATCATCTCCATATCGAAGCCGCCTTCGAGCGTGATCTTCAGATTCTGGAGGTCACCCATGCGTACCTTCTCAAAAGGAATATCACCGAAGTCGAAGGAGAACAAACCCTTCAGGCCGATGTTGAAGTTCAGTTTATCCCATGAGAGACTCTGCACACCTGATGACCAAATTTCAAGTCCATCCTGGTTGTATTCCCAATTGATGAACTCATTTTCGAAGCCAACGGGAGCACGCGTCCCAGACTTCTCCGTATTATAAACCTCTACATATTGGTCGCCAGTATAAAGTTCCACCTTTGTAGGCAGATAGACGGGGACATCATCGTCAACATCACCACGTGTTCCTGCCCTAGCCTCAGTAGCCAATTTGAACTTTGTTCCCTTGAAGAGGTTACCCATCAGGCCCTGACGGGTGGTAAGGTTGACAGTCTTACTACCTTCCTCCTGCTGAATTTTATCAATCAGACGAATGATGTAGGAGTCCTCCTTAGGCAAGAGCACAACGTCATAATCGCCCATGGTGGGCACATCGCCACTAAAGGTAATCTGTACCTGTCCGCTCTCCTCGTTGAAGTTGTCGAGAGTAGCTTTGGCCCAGTCGATGTCGATATAGCGAGAGTCGAGCTTACCTGCCTGTACTACCCATACAGTATCAACAATCTGCTCGTCCTTGCTGGCAAAAGCGATATAGCCCTTACGTTTCGCTGTCATCGGATTCATTCCCGCATTAAAACGCAAAGAGTCAGTATTGTTGACAGGACAGAGGTATCTGAGCCAGTTATCAGATACTTTGTAGGTGTATTCCACGTTAGTTCGGAACTGGAA
Organism: Prevotella sp.; assembly: GCA_016286575.1. Lineage (GTDB taxonomy): Bacteria > Bacteroidota > Bacteroidia > Bacteroidales > Bacteroidaceae > Prevotella. The sequence goes on along the minus strand of JAEETB010000076.1, from coordinate 9,036 downwards.
TTTGAAATCCTCAGCCTCCCCACTTACATACACTGTATCGGGATGTGCGAAGAGGAAGTCGGGATCGCCCGAGAAACTCGCCACCTCAGCAAAGGCAAAGGTGGTCTCCTTCACAACGGGTTCCTCCTGCCCCTGTCCCGTACCAGGGTCTACCGTTCCAGGATCCTCAGCGCCAGCTGACTCCTCCTTCACCTCATGGACGGTAAAGCCCGGGGGATCGTCCTGGAAGGTCACTTTGTCGATTTTGCTGGCATCATAGGTGATCTTGTTGCCTTGTTTGTCGACAACGACAAACGTCTGTGCAAAGGCCACCATGCCTACCATCGCGAGGAACAGCGTCATGGACATCCTCGCCCAAAGGGATTGTTTTTTCTTTGTTAGCATCATGTTTCTGTTTTTAAGTTATACAATAAGTTAATTTTTTAAACATTCTAAAACTTAGTCCGTTATGGAAAGATACAAATGGGTGTAAACACTTATCTTACATTCTTTTTGTTTTTCATATCGGGCACTCGTTCGCAGAACAGACGACGCAAGCCCTGTTCATAGGCGCTGAGGGCATCGTGTCCCCTTTGGGTAATGCGACAAACAGTGTGGGAAAGACGACCTAAGCCAGTCTTACTCACCTCGAGATAGCCAGCCTCCTGCAGCGTCTTGATCTGAATGCTGAGGTTGCCTCGCGTAGAGTCAGTAATCTCACAGAGATACACGAAGTCGGCACTCTCCAAACTGTCGAGCGTCACCATGATCTTCAGACGCAACTCATTGTGGAGCAAGGGGTTGATAACGGGGAACTTAAATGTACTCATGACTCAAATAGGTTTTTGTTACGAAGATAGCTGTTGTATATATGCCCAGGAATGACGAGGGCGATGAGCACGATGATGGCTGTAGCAAAGAGTTGCCAACGCCATAATTCGTCTTGCAGAAAGAGAGGAACTGCTGAGAGCACACAAGCGATGAGGCCACACACCTTCTTGGGCTTGTAGCGCAGGATGACACCTGTAAACAGACTCCCCATGCTGACTAACAAGCTGGCCAGTGAGAATAAACACTGGCGATAAAACCCTGCGATGCTTGTAATGATAGTGAAAAAGCCGATGGCCAACCCAACAAACAACCATACCTTCAAGACATAGTCATCTTCTTTTGTCCTCAGATGATGACGCTGATAATCTTTGTGAAGGCTTGTCTGCATAAAAGGAACGCCAACCACAGGAATCAGACAGAGGATAAAAAGGCACCACGGACTATCCCACAACATCATCGCAGCGAAAGTCAGAAAATAGGCGACGACGATGGAGTAACCCCAGACGAGGAATGGATTCCTGCCTGTGACATTTGGCTTATTCATCACCTCACCGCGAATCTGGTTAATAATGTCGAGTTCGTTATATGCCTCCATTATCTTAGTTATTAGTGACAATCATAATACAAACGCAAAGATAATGTTTATTTTTTAAACAATAAAGAAGTTTGATTCCCTTTTACGATTCTTTAACAGAAAATCGCGCGTCGAGTATCGTGAAATAAGTGGCACTTGCTGAGGAATAAGAGCTACTTCTTGATCATTAAGTGCCATTTATTGTTGATGAGGTAGGCTACGGCTGGCAATCCGCTTCCCAACGATTGCCCATCAGGTCGGCTACGGCTGTTCATTCCCAAGGCAGGAACATTCTGTTCCCAGTCTGGGAACATCGAGCGAGGTTACTGCAACGATTTAGCGAGCAGTATTCTCGCTGGCAACGAGAATACTGCTCGTCAATTCCCCCAACCCCTGTATACAAAAGCATTTCAGAAGAAAATGTGAGGGATGTTTGGTTTTTCACTTATTTTTTGCTATCTTTGCAGGCATGAAGAAGCTTTGTTTGATATTGGCAATGATGATGCAGCTTTCGGTGATGAGGGCTGAGATCAAGATTACGGTGTTGTCGGACATCCATGTGATGAGTCCAGAACTCGTGGTGAAGGACGGTAAGGCCTGGCAGGATTTCCTGGCTCAGAAGCGGGTGATGCTCGATTTGAGCAAGCAACTGTTTGACGAGGAAGTGGAGCGACTGCTCAAGGAGAAACCTGACATGGTGTTGATAACTGGCGACCTGACGAAAGACGGTGAGGTGAAGAGCCACGAATGTGTGGTTAGCCAGCTGGACAGGCTCAGGGAGGCTGGTATTAAGGTGTACGTGATTCCAGGCGATCATGACCTCGGAACAGAGAAAGCTTTTATCTACAATGGTGACGAGACGTCGATGGCTGAGACGGTCGACGCGAATCAGTTCGCCTCGTTATATCAGATGTACGGCTACGGCTCTGACTCCACCAGAGACCCTCATTCGCTGAGCTATGCCTGTGAGCCCTTCAAAGGACTGGTGCTGATTGGCATAGAGACGGACAGACGGGCCGTGATGGCAGAATCGACGTTGGAGTGGGTTTGCCAACAGGCTGAGAAGGCACGTTCGGAGGGGAAACAGGTGTTGGCGATGATGCACCCCCTTCCTTTCCCGCATGTGGTGAACATAGACAGACTGAATAAAGACTATATAGTAAAGGACTACGAGACCGTTCGTAATCGTCTGGCTGATGCTGGTATCCGCGTGGTGCTGACAGGCCACATGCACGTGCTGGAGATAGCCAAGGATTATAATGCCGACCTCTCGGCTCCTATCTACGAGGTGATTACTGCTGCGCTGGCGGCCTATCCGTGTGCCTATCGGCATCTGACATTGAACAACGACTTGTCGAAACTGTCGATCTCCACTGATTATGTGAAGACACTTTCTGGCTATGAGGATTTCCAGGAGATGGCCAAAGAGCGTCTGACGAAGAGTATATCGATCGTTTATGCCAACGAGTTCAGTATGGAGGCGGGCACTGAGCTGGTGGCTCAAGGATTCGTGATCCATGCTGAGGGTAACGAGAACGATTCGGACGACGCGAAAACCTTCCAGGCGCTGTACGAACTTACTCAGCTGATCTTGAGGCTGAGTGGCACGTTTAATGATAAACTGTCTTCTCATGGTATGACCTGGACGGATGTCAACAACTCTGTCAGGGGCATGTTGACTGACACCAGTTCGTATGGGAATACAGCAAGGGAGAATCAGACGAACGACCTGCAACTGACCATTGAGATGCCTGATGTATCGGCAGTGTCGACGATCAAATCGGCAAGAGTTGAGAATGCTGAAGAGGGTTTCTACACGCTACAGGGGATTCGTGTCAAGACACCCGAAAAGGGCTTATATATCAGGAATGGGAAAAAGGTCGTAAGGTAAGCCTCTGTCTTTTGAAATGACTGTTGCGTGATTTTTTGTCTTTATATTTTGGTGATTCCTTTTTTTTTCTTATCTTTGCATCCGTAACTAAGAAACTGAAATAGATATGTTTGGACTTGGAATGCAAGAGATACTCATCATCGCCCTCATCATCCTGCTGCTATTCGGTGGGAAGAAGATTCCTGAACTCATGAAAGGCCTGGGTAAAGGCGTGAAGAGCTTCAAGGAGGGGATGAACGAGGTGACAGACCTGAAGGAAGAAGTAAAAAAGGAAGAAGAGAAGAAGGATGAGTGATACTTCCGGCATGACGTTCTGGGATCATCTCGACGAGTTGAGAGGGGTGATTGTCAGGATGCTGGTGGTAACGATGCTGGCAGCAGCAGTGGCCTTCGTGATGAAGGATGAACTGTTCGCCCTGGTCCTGGCTCCGAGAACGAGCGATTTCATCACCTACAGACTGATGGGCGTGGAGCCGTTCTCAATCCATCTGATGAACACGGGCTTGACGGAGCAGTTTATGATCCATCTGAAGACAGCCTTCTATGCTGGCGTGCTCGTGGCTTCACCTTATATTATATATATGCTCTTCGGCTTTGTGGCACCAGCGCTCTATGACAATGAAAAGAAATACGCCACACTGCTCTGCGCAAGCGGCTACCTGATGTTCATGCTGGGGACAGCGCTTAACTACCTGCTGATCTTCCCCCTGACACTGAAGTTCCTGGGAACCTATCAGGTGAGCGAGGATGTGGCGAATATGCTGACCCTGCAGTCGTATATGGACACGCTGCTGATGATGAACCTCGTGATGGGAATCGTCTTCGAACTGCCTGTCGTCAGCTGGATATTGGGGAAGATGGGGCTGATCAATGCTCAGATGATGAGCACGATGAGACGCCATGCAGTGGTGGCCATCCTGATAGTGGCTGCGATCATCACACCTACGACTGATGCCTTTACGCTCTTTGTGGTCGCTCTGCCGATATGGCTGCTCTACGAGTTGAGTATATTGATACTAAAACTAAACAAGTATAACATATGCTAAAGAAAATCAGAACAATCCTTGCAGCCGTGTTCTTCGTATTGATCACGCTGCTGTTCCTCGACTTTACGGGGACGCTGCACCATTGGCTGAGCTGGATGGCGAGAATCCAGTTCCTGCCAGCTGTGATGGCGCTTAACGTGGTGGTTGTGGTGGTGCTTATCGCTCTGACACTCGTCTTCGGACGCATCTATTGCTCCGTCATCTGTCCGCTTGGCGTCTTCCAGGATATCCTGGCGCGTCTGCGCAGGAAGAAGAACAAATACTCCTATTCGAAGGAGGTGCGTTGGCTGCGCTACCCTGTGTTGGTGATCTTTGTCCTGGCTGGTGTAGCTGGTGTGGGCTCACTCTTCCAGTTGCTTGCACCATACAGCTCGTATGGGCGTATTGCCACGATGATCTTCCAGCCGATTTGGAAGTTGGGCAACAATCTTCTGGCGATGCTGGCAGAACGCATGGACAGCTATGCCTTCTATAGCATCGATACTTGGATGCGCTCGCTGCCAGTGCTGATCATTGCTGTACTGACGCTGGTGGTGCTTGTCGTTCTGGCTTGGCGAGGTGGACGTACCTATTGTAATACGATCTGTCCTGTGGGCACCATCCTCTCGTTCTTTGCACGTTTCTCCTGGCTGAAGATCCACTTCGACGAGGATAAATGTAAGAACTGCTCGCTGTGCTCGAAGAACTGCAAAGCTGCCTGTATCGACTTTAAGACTCATACCGTAGATTACAGCCGTTGCGTGGCTTGTGGTAACTGTATCGAGAGTTGTAAGTTTGGTGCCTTGAGATATATTCATAAATCTGGGAAAAGCGGTAAAACTGAATCTGTTGATGCCAGTAAACGCTCATTCTTACTGGCCTCGGCCCTTGTTTCGACAGCCGCCTTTGCCCAGAAGAAGGAAAAACTGATGGATGGCGGACTTGCCGAGTTAGAGGACAAGGTGGCTCCTGAGCGTCAGACACCGCTGACACCTCCAGGTTCGCTCTCGTTCAAGAATCTGTCGACACGTTGCACGGGCTGTCAGCTGTGTGTCTCTGAATGTCCGAACCAGGTGTTGCGTCCTTCTGGTGACCTGATGCACTTGATGCAGCCTACGATGTCGTATGAACATGGCTACTGCCGTCCTGAGTGTACACGTTGTTCTGAGGTTTGTCCTGCTGGTGCCATCAAGAAGATCGATCAGGATGAGAAGACTTCGATACAGATTGGTCATGCCGTATGGATCAAGAAGAACTGTGTGGTACTGACTGATGAGGTGGAGTGTGGCAACTGTGCCCGCCACTGTCCTTCTGGTGCGATTGAAATGGTGCAGCTTGATCCTAATGATGAGGAATCACCAATGGTTCCTGCTATCAATGAGGCGGCCTGCATCGGCTGTGGTGCCTGTGAGTATGTTTGTCCGTCGCGTCCGTTCTCGGCCATTTTTGTCGAGGGACACGAAGTGCATCGTAAGATTTAGAGTTTACGGTTTACGGTTTATAGTTTACGGTTTATAGTTTACAGTTTATAGTTTAGAGATGATTTCCATGAAGGATAAGAATATATCGAGACGCTCGTTCCTGAAGCTGTTTGGCGCAGGAAGTGTAGCGACAGCCGCCACATTGGTTGGTTGTAAGCAGGGTGATAAGGCAGGAGATCAGGCCGCAGAAGAATATAAGAACCAGGTAGAGCCACCCGTTGGCAAGATGACCTATCGCGTGAATCCCAAGACAGGAGAGAAGGTCTCGCTCTTGGGCTATGGTATGATGCGTCTGCCAACGTTGCCAGATAACAACAACGAGTATGATCAGGAGATGATCAACAAGCAGATAGACTATGCCCTGGAGCATGGTCTGAACTATATCGACACTTCTCCTGTCTACTGTCAAGGAAAGTCAGAGCGTTGTACAGGTATCGCTCTCAGCCGTCATAAGCGTAGTGAGTACTTCATTGCCACGAAACTCTCTAACTTCAATCGCGACTACTGGGCTGCAGATAAGGCCAAGGAGATGTATCACAACTCGATGAAGGAGTTACAGGTGGACTATATCGACTACTATCTGCTCCATGCCGTAGGTGGTGGTATGGACGAGTTCAAAGGGCGCTATGTCGACAATGGTATCATGGACTATCTGTTGAAGGAGCGCGAGGAAGGTCGTATCCGTAACCTTGGCTTCTCCTTCCATGGCAAGAAAACTGTATTCGACGAGGTGATTGGGCTGCACGAAAAGTATCACTGGGATTTTGTGCAGATTGAGCTGAATTATCTCGACTGGGACTTTGCTGATGAGATCAGCAATAACAACGTGGACGCCAGCTATCTCTATGAGGAACTCCAAAAACGTGGCATTCCTGCCGTTATCATGGAGCCGCTGCTGGGAGGACGATTGGCAAACCTGCCGCAGTATCTGGTTAATGAGCTGAAGAAGTTCGACCCTACTAAGAGTGTTGCCTCATGGGCTTTCCGCTATGCAGGAACACCTGAAGGCGTGCTCACTGTGCTCAGTGGTATGACCTATATGGAGCACCTGAAGGATAACCTGCTCAGTTACTGTCCGTTAGTGCCATTGACAGAACAGGGTATGCGTTCGCTCGATACAGATATCGCCCAGCGTATTGTGGGTTTGGAGAATATTCCTTGCAACGATTGTAAATATTGCATGCCTTGCCCATATGGTATCGATATACCAGCCATTTTCGTGCATTATAATAAATGTAAGAACGAGGGCTCTCTGCCTATGGGCATTGGTGATAAGGAATATCGTAAACACCGCCGCCAGTATCTTATTTCGCTGGATCGTGTCGTACCTCGTGAGCGTCAGCCAGATCACTGTATTGGCTGTCATCAGTGTGAACCCCATTGTCCGCAGAGTATCCGCATTACCCGTGAGCTCCACAAGATCAGTGACATGATTGAACAGTTGAAGCGTAATCCGTTAGGAGAATAAAAAAGAATCCCCAGCCGATTGGCTGGGGATTTTCATAACGTAACTACTAGTTTCCTTACATGTTCAGACCGCGATTGTTCATGGTCGAATTCAGCAGTCTCAGATAGGTGCGCATCTGCTTCTCGTTCAGCACGTAACGCATCCACTTGACATCGTTCTCAATGGCACGGGCTACGAGAGCCTTGCGGTCGTTGTTACTATACTGAGCAGCGAACATCAGCTCTGAAGCAAATGTGTGGTGAATGTCAGCTACAGCCTCCTTCTGGTCATCCTTCAGATTCAGTGCTGCTGAGAGCTTGTTCATATTGACGTTCAGCTCGTAAGCTGCCATATTGTTCACGCTGTTTGCGCTCTCGCCCTCGGCAAATGCAGTTGTCATACTCAGCATTGCAACTAATGTCAAAATCATCTTTTTCATCTTTTTACCCTTTCTTTTCTTTACTCGGGGCCCTTTGTTATCCTGATGCCCCTACTTTAATAATGTTATCCTGTGGCGTGCCCTTTTGGCTAACGCCGTCCCCTTTTCAGTGGGGAATGTCATACTTTTTGTCTTTTGACGGTGCAAAGGTACGACGAAAATTTGAGCTACGCAAGCGTTTACGAAAAATTGTGTGCGATAACAGTCTCTTTATTGATACAAATCAAAAATCAGGGCGTGTAAGGAATATTTACTATTCGATAGAAAAGAAAAGTGTCAGTAGGGGTATGGTAAGCATCGATAGGAGGGTTGTAATAAGTGTGATTTCTGTAATTAACGTGGTATCGCGGTTGTACTTCAAACAAAGAATTGTCCCGTATGTTGCTACAGGCATGGCGATGACAATGGTGTTGATGCTGACAACATACTGATCGAAGCCAAGTGCCATGCACAGATAGTAGAACCCTAGAGGAATCAGAAACAGTCGGAACAGGGTGGTGGCATATACTGTGGGATTGCCCAGCATGGTACGTAGGGAGAGCTGTGACATTGACGAGCCGATGATGAGTAAGGCTGCTGGCACTGTGATGTTTCCAATCATGGTGAGAGGTTGGCTGATGAGTCCTGGGATATTGTCAATGCCAAGCGCTACAATGAGCATGGCAAGATAGGCCGAGAGCATGGGAGTGCTGTATAGCACCTTTTTCTGGAAATGTTTCCTGTCTCCCAGATTACCCTCAATCAGGATGGTGCCGATAGTGAAAACAGCGAATGTGTTGATAACATTGAGGACGGCGGCATAGAACACAGCCTGATGTCCAAAGATGGAGGCAACGACAGGATAGCCCATGAAACCGACATTGCCAAACATCAGTGCAAAGCCTACAACACCTTCATCGTCTTTCCTGTGCGTGAGATAGCGAGGGAGAAACAGTGCCATACCTGCTAATATAATATAGGTAAGGGTACTGATGCCGAGCAATGGCAGGATTAGTCGCCTGTCAGGCAGTTCCCCTGACATCGCTGATGACAGAATGAGTGCAGGACAAGTGAAATTGATAACGAGACTCGACAGCTTCTTGTCGAATTCGCCACCCATATACCCTAATCTGCCTGCCACGTATCCTACGATAACAATGGCAAATAGCGTCATCATGACCTCAAACATATTTTTTCTATCAACCGTCGTTAAATGACAAATGGCTGAATATTCAGCCATTTGTTGCTTGCGACTTTGTGCATTGTCGGGATGAGGCGACTCGAACGCCCGACCCCTACGTCCCGAACGTAGTGCGCTACCAACTGCGCTACATCCCGATGGCTATCGGATAGCACACTCCGTCGCAAAGCGGGTGCAAAGGTACGGATA
>JAEETB010000075.1 GCA_016286575.1 Prevotella sp. | reverse complement strand
ACTGCTTTTTATTATTTAGCCGTGACTCTCGAAGAGAGCCGTGTAATCCGTGCCAATAAAAATATTACAGAATTGACTTGACGGCCTCGAGCATGCCTACGCTCTGGATGAGGTCGAGATCCTGCTTGATCATCGCATTCAGACCCTCGATCTTGTTCAGGTTCTCCTGCCAGATGAACTCTGCGCCTAGTACACCGTCGGCCACCTTCTGTGTGTCGCCAGTAGCCCAGAGCTGCTTCAGCAGATCCATGATCTTCTGGTCGTCGTTGGGAACGATCTCTACGCCGTCCTCACGCTTGCCACCCTTGTAGTAGGTGATGATGGCAGCCAGACCGAATACGAGGCCCTTAGGCAGCTCACCCTTACGCTCGAGGTAAGTCTTCACACCTGGGAGGTCACGAGCCTGGAACTTCGGGAATGAGTTCAGCATGATGCTGGTTACCTGATGGTCAACATATGGGTTGTCGAAGCGCTCGAGCACATCGCCAGCGAACTTCTCCAGCTCCTCCATCGGGAGGTCGAGCGTCTGCATCAGCTCGTCGAACTGTACCTTGTGGATATACTTGGAGATCACCTCATGGTTGCAGGCGTCACGAACGATATTCACGCCACTGAGGAAGGCCACAGGAGAGAGAACGGTGTGAGGACCATTCAGCAGTGTCACCTTACGCTTGTGGTAGGGCTCCTCAGAAGGAACGAAGAGTACGTGGAGACCAGCCTTGTCTGCGGGGAACTCCTTGGCTACTTCCTTTGGAGCCTCGATCACCCAGAGGTGGAAGGTCTCGGCCTGTACTACGAGATTGTCGCGATAACAGATCTTCTCCTGAATCTCCTTGATCTCGTTGCGGGGGAAGCCTGGCACGATACGGTCTACGAGTGTAGCATAGACGCCACAAGCCTCCTCGAACCACTTCTTGAAGTCGGCACCCAGGTTCCACAGGTCGATATACTTATAGATGCAATCCTTCAGCACGTGACCATTGAGGAAGATCAGCTCACAGGGGAAGATGATCAGACCCTTGGTAGGATCACCGTTGAAAGTCTGGAAACGACGATAGAGCAGCTGAACCAGTTTGCCAGGATAAGAGCTGGCGGGCGCATCTTCGAGCTTACAGCTTGGATCGAAGGCGATACCAGCCTCAGTGGTGTTAGAGATGACAAAACGGATCTCTGGCTGATCGGCGAGTGCCATGAAGGCAGCGTTCTGTGTATAGGGGTTGAGTGCACGACTGATCACATCGATACGCTCTAAGGTGTTCACGGGCTTACCGTTCTCACGACCCTGGAGGTTGACGTGATAGAGACAGTCCTGGGCATTGAGCCAGTCAACCATACCTCTCTCAATAGGCTGTACAACGACTACAGAACCATTGAAGTCAGTCTTCTGGTCCATGTTCCAGATAATCCAATCTACGAATGCACGGAGGAAGTTACCTTCACCGAACTGAATCACCTTTTCAGGCATCACGCTCTTAGGAGCAAATTGTTTGTTTAGTGGTTTCATCTTTAAATATTGTTTTATTGTTTATATTTGTATTTCGCGGAGTTGCGACTGCAAAGATAGTGCAAAAATCCGAAACTTCCAAATCTTTAGTGTCATATAACGTTAAAATCTACGAAAACCTTTGCGCTTATTTATTAATTTCTTACCTTTGCAGCCTGTAGATCAACTATAAAAGTATTATCCCTAAAAAATGTTTTATTCTTAATTATACGTATAAAGATGAAAAAGGTATTCATGTTTTTCGTGGCTGCACTGTTGATGACAGCTTGCGCCACACCTGAGGAAAGAGCTGCCCGTGAGGCAGAGAACCTGAAAGTTGTGAAGGAATGTGTTGGTGCCCAGAGGTACAAGATCAGCGTTACCTCGATGACGCCTATGCGTAGCACGTCGGTTCCTGTGACTTCTCGCTATCTGACTGTTGATGGCGATGAGCTGAACTGCTATCTGCCTTATGCAGGACGTGACGATATCCCCCAGATGAAGACGCGTGGAGAGAGACGTATGGATGCCAAGCTCGAGTTCCGTACCACTATCGAGAACTATCTGTTACAGCTTCAGCCGAAGAAGAAAAGTGGTGTGGTTACGTTTAAGGCTAAGTCTGGAGGCGACGAGATGAAGTTTACCATCACGATCGACAATCACGGTAAGGCCCGTATCCACCTGGAGCCCGAAGGTCGTGACTATATAGACTATGAAGGAACCGTCGTTGCATTATAAAAAGATTCCCCGCTCAAGCCGAGCGGGGAATCTTCTTTATCGTGCTGAAACGTATTTGTGCAATGTGGCACGTACAGCTCCAGGACCAGCGTAGAGTTCCTTGACGTAGCCCTCAATCTGTTCGCCAAGACCAGCCTCATAGAGGTCGAGACCAAAGACATCGGCACGAGAGAAGAGCTTCTTCAGCGGACTCCAGTCCTGATCTGCCTTACCGATCTCCAAAGGAGCCACGATAGCCTGCAGTTCTGCGAGCATGGGGTCTGGAGAAGGCTCGAAGGCACTGCCATCGTCCTTGATACCTTTCAGATAGCGTGCATAACCAGCAAGTGTCAGAGGAATCAGGATGAGGTTTGACTTATCGAGACCACGGGCGATGTACTTCTTCAGCGTCTCTCCGAAGCGGATAGGCAGTTTCTGTGAGGTATCCATCGCGATACGCTGAGGTGCATCAGGCATGAATGGATTTGGCAGACGACGGTTGATGACTGCTCCGATAAACTCGTAAGGATTCAGCACACCTGGGTCTACTACTACAGGCATTGCCTCCATATAGCCGATCTTCTGGATGAAGGCACGCAGGTCTTCGTCGGCCATCTCAGCAGAGATGAGCGTATAGCCCAGCATGCAGCCATAGATAGACATCGCTGTATGCAGAGGATTCAGACAGGTGGTAACCTTCATGGTCTCAACCTTATCCACTGTCTCGCGGGTGGTATAGAGTGCACCTCCGAGATCGAGTGGGGGACGACCATTGGTGTAGTTGTCCTCGATGACGAGATACTGAACCTCCTCAGCATTCACGAAAGGTGCCGTGAAGGTATGTTTCTCTGTCTCGATATAGTCGTTATCCTCAAAGCCGTCAGCAGCCAGGAGCTCCTTTACCTTCTCGTGTGGACGGGGGGTGATCTTGTCGATCATAGACCATGGGAAGGTGATCTTCTTCTCATCCTTCAGATAAGCGAGGAATGCCTCAGGAACGAGACCGTCCTTCACCCAGCGCTCTGCATAGGCGAAGACACCAGCCTTAACCTTGTCACCATTGTGAGAACAGTTGTCCATGCTCTGAACGGTCAGAGGAAGCTGGCCTGCGTTGAAACGCTCGAAGAGCAACGCACAAACCTTACCCATCGCGAACAGAGGACTCATGCCACGTGCAAGGTCTGCCTCATTATAAGTGTAGCCTTTCTCTGTGATGGTGAAAGAGATCATCTGAAGCGACGGATTCTTGAAGATCTCCACCAGACGGTTCCAGTCAGGGAACTGTGGATCAGCCTTCAGCGACTCAGTAACAGAAGCAATCACCTTCTTCTCGATCGATCCGTCAGAACAGAGATTGACGCACAGTGAGAGATTATTATAAGGAGCGTAAGCCTTATCCACTACCTCGAAGTCGAAGGTCTCTGCCACGATGACTCCACGATCATATTTGCCTGTGTTCAGGGCGTCGTTGAGGATAGCTGCTGGGAAAGCGCGGAAAATGTTACCGCCACCAAAATGTACCCATGTGGGCTCCTTGGCGGTCTTATCGCGTAATGCCTTGATGTCAAACTTCGGAAGCTCATAACCTTTGGCTTCCCATTCTGCGGCGTTGAAACTGCCGCTTAAAATATCATTCAGTTTCATAACTTCAATTTTCAATTTTCAATCTTCAATCTTAATCAAAGAATCCTGGCTGCTTATAGGGGATGCCAAGCTCGCGGTCAACGGTGGCGAGGATACCTTGTACCTGTCCAAGGGCGAACATGCGTCCGAGGAGCGTATAGCCAGAGTTATGGCCATGATTGCTCTCGTCCATTACACCACCAGGCTCGTCTGTGAAGGTCATACCATGGTCTACGCGCATAGGCAGTTGCGGGTTCTCCTTCTCAAAGATACGGCAGAGCTCGACGAGGTCAGCACGTCCTCCGAGGTGTGATGCCTCCGTGAAGTCGCCATTGGGGAAGATATGACAGCTGCGCAAGTGGACGAAATGCGTGCGGGAAGCAAACTTCTTGGCCATCTCCACCACGTTGTTATAGGCACCTGCAGAGAGACTTCCTGCACAGAAGGTAAGACCGTTATGCTTGTTGGGCACAGCATCGAGGAACCACTGGATATCCTCCTCAGTGCGGACGATACGTGGCAGACCCAATACCTCAATGGGGGGGTCGTCTGGGTGAACACACATGTTCATACCGTATTCCTCACAAGTAGGCATGATAGCCTCGAGGAAGTATTTCATGTTGGCACGCAACTGGGTCTTGTCGATACCTTTGTAGAGATCGAGGAACTCGCGGAACTTCTGGATAGGAGCCTCGTCGTTCTCGCTGAAGTTACCAGATACGAAGCCCTGGGTCTTGATGATGATGGTCTCTACCAGTGCATGATCCTTCTCAGGTGTCATCGTCTTGGCCAGTTCATCGCACTCTGCGATAACGCTGCGACCTTCGCCCCAACCCTCTGGGAATTTGAAGTTCTCCCATTCCTCACGGGCACCCGGACGCTTCAGGATATAGATATCGAAATATGCAAACTCTGCATAGTTGAAGTAGAGATTTGTCGAACCATTAGGATTGGCGTGCAGAAGGTCTGTACGAGCCCAGTCCAACACAGGCATGAAGTTATAGCAGATGCAGTGGATGCCCTCTGCCGAGAGGTTACGCAGACTTTCCTTGTAAACCTCGATCTGGTGGTCTCTGTCTGGACCGCCATACTTGATTGTCTCAACGACAGGAAGGCTCTCTACAACGCTCCAGCGCATACCATAACTCTCGATATACGTTTTCAGGTCGTGTATCTTCTCACGTGTCCATACCTCACCGAGAGGTACATCGTGCAGGGCTGTTACAATGCCTTCTACTCCGATTTGTCTTAACTGGGCAAGAGTGATCTTGTCTTTCTTGCCAAACCATCTCCAAGTTCTTTCCATATAGTTTGTCTTAAAATTGTTAGATTGATTCTGCAAAAGTAGTCATTTTAGGCGAAATATCTTTGTTTTTTCTGCTCAAAAGTTTGTCTATTTGTACTTTTTTAGCTTATTACCCATGATCAGCTGCCTGAAATCGATCGGTTTGCGACTTCCAGATGACGTATTTCTTGTCATGGTGGGGTTGCTCTCGTTACCATAGCGGTCGGTAGTGGTCACGGCATAGTGCAGCGTTCTTCCCCTGTGGGGCACAGAGAGTGCCTGTCCCTGCAGACGGGTAGCAATCAGGTTACGCGCATCATGGGTGTCCACAGGGTAGGTGTCCGAGGCATATACATTATATAAAAGATACTCGTCTCTCGGGTTGTTTCTGCTCCCCGTCCAGGTCAGCAGGTCGTTGTTCATCCCTCGTCTGATGTCCAGCCTCCCGACGGCGGCAGGTTGTCGTCTCGAGAGCCAGGTCATCGGCGGGATGAGGGCAGGGTATTGGTTAAAGTCTTGCGTGAATGTATATAGGCCTTTCGTGTTGTCTGTGAAGAACTTACTGCGGAAGAATGTGACGCCAAGACCCAGTTCGCGAAGCACATGCATCTCACGGGTTACCACGTCGAGACTCCAGTTCTTCTCTCTCGGATGGAGCATGTAGGCAGCCAGTCCTGGGGCGATGATGCGTCCATAGCTATGCTGCTTCCAGTCCACGGCGAAGGGGTAGAAGTTGTTACCCTGAAAGTACATCATGGGGAAGAGGGCATCCATCAGTCCGTCGCGCAACCATCCCTGGGCATCCTGACACACGGCCGTATAGGCATTCCAACCGCCGCTGCGATAACGGCTGAGGTCATCGAACTTGCCGACGGGTGAACACGATACCATCACCCAGGGCTTCACGTTCTTCACGGCCTGATGGATCTTACGCACAATAGCCGTGATATTCCTTCTGCCCTCACTGCGGCTCACCTTCAGTTTCCAAGTCTCAGGGTAGCGGATATAGTCGAGGTGGATACCGTCGATGTCATAACGGCGGGTGACCTCCTCACACATTCTGGCGATATAGTCGCCTGTCTGGGGATTCTCAGGGTCCATATAGCCTTCGTCACCGATCTTCTTGATAAGCTTCGGCAGCTTCTGACGGATCTTCTTGCAACCGTCGCTGTTCCATTTACCTACGGGGATGGTGACCATCCAGGCGTGACACTGCATACCGCGTTTATGGCATTCGTCGATGCAGAACTGCAGCGGATCGTAGCCTGGCGACTGTCCGCCTGTGCCTGTCATGCAGATGTCCCAGGGCTCGATGGTCGAGGGATAGATGGTCGATGCCCTGACGCGTGTCTGGACCAATATGGTGTTGATATTAGCCTTCTGCAGCTGGTCGAGGATGCTGATGAGCTCCTGTTTCTGCTGGTAGGCAGAGCGCGAGCGTGGCCAGTCGAGGTTCTGGATGGTCGTGAGCCATACGGCTCTCACTTCGTGTTTCGGTGACTGTGCTGAAAGGTTCAACGCCAGTCCTAATAGGAGGAAAATCCTTATAATTGTTTTCAAAATGTTGCTATTTTAGAAAAATTTGCTGCAAAGTTAGCATATTTTTTTCATTTCTCAAATAAAAACACTACTTTTGCATCAAAATTCACTAAAAAACAAATAGAAAATGATTTCATTCTTATTGAGCTTGGTTGCTCTCGTATTGGGTTATCTGCTCTACGGACGTTTCGTGGAACGCGTCTTCGAGCCTGATAGCCGTCCGACGCCAGCCTTGGCAAAGGCCGACGGTCTGGATTACATCGTACTTCCCAACTGGAAGGTTTTCATGATTCAGTTCCTTAACATTGCCGGAACGGGACCCATCTTCGGTGCCATCATGGGTGCGAAGTTCGGTCCTGTGGCTTATCTGTGGATTGTCTTCGGCTGTATCTTTGCGGGTGCCGTCCACGATTATTTTTGTGGTATGCTCTCCATGCGCCACGACGGTGCGGGATTGCCCGAGTTGTGCGGCCACTATCTGGGTAAGACGACCAGAAGCCTGATGCTTGTCTTCACCGTCCTGCTATTGATTATGGTGGGAACGGTGTTCGTCTATTCGCCCGCCGAGATCCTCCACACGATGGGAGGCGATACCATGATGTGGGTGGCCATCATCTTTGTCTATTACATCATCGCCACGATGCTGCCCATCGACAAGATCATCGGTAAGGTCTATCCGCTCTTTGCCTTCTCGCTGCTCTTTATGGCAGGTGCCCTGATGATATGGCTCTTCATCCATTGGCCTACAATACCTGAGGTATGGACACACTTCTATAACATGGGAGCCGCTACTGAGCCCGATAAGTGGAAGGACGCCATCTTCCCAGCTCTCTTCATCACGATTGCCTGTGGTGCGATCTCAGGCTTTCATGGCACTCAGAGTCCGCTCATGGCCCGTTGTGTGGGTAATGAGCGTATGGGTCGCCCCATCTTCTATGGTGCGATGATCACCGAGGGTATCGTGGCCCTCATCTGGGCGAGTGTCTCGTCGTGGTTCTTCTATGGCGATCCGGCTCCGGGCTATACGCTTATTGCCAATGCCACGGCTGGTTTCCATAGCTCAGCCCCCGCAGTCGTCAACCTCGTGTGCAACGACTGGCTGGGTGTTGTAGGTGCCGTTCTGGCCATGCTTGGTGTGGTCGCTGCTCCTATCACCTCGGGTGATACGGCTTTCCGTTCAGGTCGTCTGATCGTGGCCGAGTGGCTGAAACTTAACCAGCGACCCATCATCCACCGTTTCTACATCTGTATCCCGATGTTTGCCATTTCGATCGCCATGCTCGTCTGGCAGGTGGAGAACCCTGACGGTTTCAATACCATCTGGCAGTACTTCGGCTTCTCTAATCAGGCGCTCAGCGTCTTCACGCTCTGGACGATTACCGTCTACCTCGTGCGCAACAAGAAGCCTTACTGGGTCACACTCATCCCAGCCCTCTTCATGACCACCGTCTGCTCTACGTTCTTCTTCGTCTCGAAGCAGACGCTCCATCTGCCCGAGAATGTGGGCTATCCCTTGGGAATCGTCTCCCTCGTGATTGCCATCGTGTGGTTCTGTATCTGGTATAGGAAAGAAACAAAAACAATAAACTCATAAATAACCATTGAAAATGAAAAAACTAATGATGACTTTCGCCGCCCTGTTGATGGCGGTCAGTATGAATGCACAAAAGTACCTCAATGATTCTGGAACCCCGTTCGAGCAGGAGAAGATGTATGTGTCAGCCGCTGTTACGGCAGCTTCTCTTACTTATTCTAAGTCGACCGACTTCAATATCGGCATCGGCGGTAAGGTGGGTTACCTCTTCATCGATAACCTCATGGGTTTGGGTGTTGTCGACTTCCAGAGTCAGAACAACGGCGATTATCAGACCGTAGAGCTGGGTGCAGGTGCCCGCTATTACTTCGATCAGGTTGGCATCTTTGTGGGTGCATTGGCCAAATATGCCCATATGAAATACATTGATGAGACTGTCGACGATTTCCAGCCCGAGGTGCATGCAGGCTATGCTTTCTTCCTGGGGCGTCACATCACCCTTGAGCCCGAGGCTTACTATAAGCACAGCTTCAAGAGTAGCGACTACTCTGGCTTCGGCCTTCGTATCGGACTCGGAATCTATTTTTAAATTCGTAAATCGTAAATTCGTAAATCGTAAATAAACTTATGTTAAGCGTAGACGAACTCGTTGACAGACTGATTGATCTGTCGTTTGCCGAGGATATCGGCGATGGTGACCATACCACGTTGTGCTGCATCCCCGAGGATGCGATGGGGCGCTCACATCTGCTCATCAAGGAGGATGGTATCCTGGCTGGTGTGGAGATTGCCAAGGAGGTGTTCCGCCGCTTCGACCCTGAGATGCAGGTCGAGGTGCTGATGCAGGACGGTACCCACGTGAAGAAGGGCGATATCGCCATGATTGTCAGTGGACGGATCCGTTCGCTGCTGCAGACCGAGCGCCTCATGCTCAACATCATGCAGCGCATGAGCGGCATCGCCACGATGACTGCCCGCTATGTGGAGCGTCTGAAGGGTACCCACACCCGTGTGCTCGACACCCGCAAGACCACACCAGGCATGCGCATGCTCGAGAAACAGGCCGTGAAGATCGGTGGCGGCTGTAACCACCGCATCGGACTCTTCGATATGATCCTCCTCAAGGACAACCACGTCGACTTCGCCGGGGGCATCGTCAATGCTATCGACCGCTGTCACGCCTACCTGAAGGAGAAAGGGCTCGACCTGAAGATTGAGATCGAGGTGCGCTCCTTCGACGAGCTCCAGCAGGTGCTCGACCATGGAGGCGTCGACCGTATCATGCTCGACAATTTCTCAGTGCCCGATACGAAGAAGGCTGTTGACATCATCGCCGGTCGTTTCGAGACCGAGTCGAGTGGGGGCATCACCTTCGATACCATCCGCGACTATGCCGAACAGGGTGTCGACTTCATTTCCGTAGGCGCCCTCACGCACTCCGTCAAGGGTCTCGACATGTCGTTCAAGGCTTGTTAATAAAATTATTAAGGTATATGAAAAAAATAGTATTTGTTCTTCTGTCAGTTCTTATGCCACTGTCGGCCTCTATGGCTTGTACCAACTTCATCGTTGGCAAGAAAGCCTCTGCCGACGGTTCGGTGTTCGTTACCTATAATGCCGACTCCTATGGCGCCTTCATGCCGCTCGCCCATTATCCTGCTGCCACCCATCAGCCGGGCGAGATGCGCAAGGTCTATGAGTGGGATACCAACAAGTACCTCGGCGAGATTGCTGAGGTTCCACAGACCTGGAACGTCATCGGCAACTCCAACGAGTGGCAGGTCACCATCGGTGAGACCACCTTCGGAGGCCGTCATGAGATGACCGACTCAACGGGTATCATCGACTACGGCTCACTCATCTATATCGCCCTCCAGCGCTCCAAGAGCGCCCGTGAGGCCCTGCAGGTGATGACATCGCTCGTCGAGCAGTATGGCTACTGTTCCGAGGGTGAGACCTTCTCTGTGGCTGATAAGGATGAGGCCTGGATGCTCGAGATGATGGGCTGTGGCCCTGATCGCACCAAGGAGGCAGGACGCACCGTCTGGGTGGCTGTACGCATCCCCGACGAGGCGATTGCCGCCCACGCCAACCAGAGCCGTATCACGAAGTTCCTCGACGGCCGTTATGTGCGTGTGAAGATGAAGGACCTGCTCAACCCCAAGTTCAATGCACAGAACCCCAAGTTCAAGGGCAAGAGCCTCGTGCTCTGCTCCGACAATGTGGTGAGCTACGCCCGCACGATGGGCTGGTTCGAGGGTAAGGATGCCGACTTCTCCTATAATGCCGCCTATGCAGCTCCCGACTTCTCGGGTCGCCGTTACTGCGAGGCCCGTGTGTGGAGCTTCTTCAACCGCTTTGCCGACGACTTCTCCGAGTATGTTCCCTATGCTGCCGGCTTCGAGAAGAATGCCAAGGAGATGCCCCTCTGGATCATCCCCAACAAGCCCGTTACGCTTCAGGATCTGCGCGATGCCATGCGCGACCATTATGAGGGCACTCCCTTTGCCCTCGACAGCGATATCGGTGGTGGTATCTTCCAGATGCCTTACCGTCCGTCGCCGCTTTCCTATAAGATCGATGGTGTGGAGTACTTCAACGAGCGCCCCATCTCTACCCAGCAGACTGCCTGGTCGTTTATCTCCCAGATGCGTTCACAGCTGCCCCGTGAGGTCGGCGCCTGCTTCTGGTTTGGCAACGACGATGGCAATATGGTCGCCTATACCCCGATGTACTCCTGTATGACCCGTCGTCCGAAGTGCTTCTCAGGCGAGGGAGCCGATGATGTCACCTTCTCGATGGACAATGCCTTCTGGGTGTGCAACTGGGTTTCCAATATGGTTTATCCCCGTTACTCGATGATGTTCCCCACGCTGAAGGCCGTCCGCGACTCGCTCGATGCCTCCTATTCCCAGCTGCAGCCCGAGATTGAGGCCAAGGCCCTTGCGCTGCCCACAGCCGAGGAGCGCATCAAGATGCTCACCGACTACAGTTGTCAGAAGGGCAACGAGATGATCAGCCGCTGGCAGCAGCTCGCCTTCTTCCTCATCGTGAAGTATAACGACATCGTTGTGAAGCCCACCGACGAGAACGGCACGTTCCTCCGCACGCCTGCTGGCCTCGGAGCCCGCGTCCAGCGTCCCGGCTTCCCCGAGTCCTTCGCCAAGGATCTCATCAAGCAGACCGGCGACAAATTCCTCGTTCCCCAGGAATAACATCTTAATAAAGACACAAAGGACACAAAGGGGTCTGACCCTTTTGTGTCCTTTGTGTT
>JAEETB010000445.1 GCA_016286575.1 Prevotella sp. | reverse complement strand
CAGGTGATGCTCTGGAACAGGTTGAAATGCTCGATATTCGACGGACCTACAATCTGTTTCAGCGAGACAAACTGGGAGATAGGAGCCATCTTGCCACCTTTCACTTGCATGAAGATATTGTGCAGCGACTGCGGGTCTAGACGATACTCGGGTGACGAAGCAGCCATGATGCGATAGACCTTACCAAACTGGTTGAAGTTACCGATATACGCACCACCGCAGAAAGAACCCAGCGTGTTGAGTACGGCTTCAGGTGTCACTCCGGAGCGGTCGCACTGGGCGGCATCGACATCGACCCGATATTTCGGGAAGCGCTCAGAGTAAGTTGACATGGCAGAAGCCACCTCCGGACGCTCAGACAATTTGTTGAGGAACTTCTCGGTCTGCTTGGCAAACTCCGACAGGTTACCATCTGTGGGATCTTCTACCATGAGCATGATGTCATTACTGGTACCATAGCCTGGAATCTGAGGCATCTCGAACGGAATCACTCGCAAGTTCTTGATATCTTGGCAGTCAAAGTAGAAACGGTACATGACGAGCGTCAGCAGATGGTTCATGCCAGGACGCTCATCCCAGTTCTTCAGACGTACCACCATCGTACCATAGTTGGAACCGGCACCCGATATCATACCATAACCACAGACTAAAGCGAAACTCTCCAGTTCGGGAATCTTCTTCACCTTAGCCTCAACGGCTTTCGCCATCTCACGGGTCTGCTTCAGTGTGGAGCCTTCCGGAGCTTGTAACTCAACCAAGAACACACCCTGGTCCTCCTGAGGAACGAGACCTGAAGGCAGACTCTTCATAAAGAACACCAGCAGCACAGCGGCCAGCGCCAGGATACCCCATGCCAGCACGGGGCGCTTGATGAACTTCTGGACAGCCTTGCTATATTTATTATAGATGGCGTTATAGCTGACTTCATACGCTTTCTTGGTATAATAGGTCAGGCCCTTGCCTTCCTTCTTGCCTTCCGTCACGCGCATCATGATGGCACAGAGGGCTGGACACAGCGTCAGTGCTGAAATACACGACAGACCTACGGACGAGGCGATGGTGATACCAAACTGAGTGAAGAACGTACCTGAGGTACCTGGCATGAAGGTCACGGGGATGAACACCGCCATGAATACTAAGGTACACGAGACGACGGCTACCGACACCTCGTTCATGGCTTGGCGGGTAGCCTCACGGGCATCGCTGATACCATTCTCCATCTTTGCCATGACGGCCTCCACCACCACAATAGCGTCGTCCACCACCGTACCGATGGCCAGCACCAATGCAAACAGCGTCAGGATATTGAGCGAGAAACCGCATATCGACACGACGGCGAAGGTGCCCAGCAGCGACACGATAATAGAGATGGACGGGATGATGGTAGCCTTGAAGTTCTGCAGGAAGAAGAACACCACAAGCACTACGAGGATGATGGCGATGACAAGTGTCTCTACCACATTGTGGATAGCGGCGAAGAGGAAATCGTCACTGGTCATCAGGGTCACGAACTCCAACCCGGCCGGCATCGTTGCCTTCATTTCCTCAAACGTTTTGTTGATGCTGGCGTTCACCTGAGTGGCATTAGCACCTGGGGCCGCGAACACCATGCAGAGGGCACCCGGCTTGTCCTGGATGTTGGAGGTGAAGTTGTAGCTCATGGCACCAATCTTCACCTCTGCGACGTCGTTCAGGTGCAGTATGCCACCACCACTGGTGCGCAGCACGATGTTGTTGAACTCCTCAATGGTCTTCAGCGTACCCTTATACTGCATAGAGTACTGGTAAGAGTTCTCCGACTGTTCTCCCAAGGAACCCACACCAGCCACGAAACTCTGTCCACCAATCGCTGCGAAGACGTCGTTAGGGGTCAGCCCGTACTGTGCCATCACATCGGGCTTCAGCCAGATGCGCAGGGCGTACGTGTTACCTAAGCTGAGTACGTTACCTACACCGGTGACACGCATCAGTTTCGGCTTGATGTTGATATCGATATAGTTCGACACGAAGTCTTCGTCGTACTTGCCGTCGGCACTTCTTACCGCGAAGATACGCAGGATGTTGTTCTGTCGCTTCTCTACCTTCACACCAACCTTGTTCACGTCAGCAGGCAGCAAGGCCTGAGCGCGGGTCACGCGGTTCTGCACATTCACCGTCGCCATGTCGGGGTCGGCACCCTGCTTGAAATAGACGTTGATTTCCACATCACCATTCGACGAGGCTTTTGAGGTCATATAGGTCAT
>JAEETB010000444.1 GCA_016286575.1 Prevotella sp. | reverse complement strand
TGGCCGAGCGCAACTCGATGTCGGCGATGGATGGCGATCGTGTGAAGGTGTCCTATATGGCCCGTCGCGACAAGCATATCAAGGAAGCAATGGTCATCGAGATTGTCAAGCGCGCCCATGACACCATCGTGGGTAAGTTGCGCGTTGAGAAGGACTGGGCCTTCCTCATCACCCAGGACTCAACCTTCGTCCACGACATCATTATCCCCAAGCGTAAGCTGAAGGGTGGTAAGACGGATGACAAGGCCGTCGTGAAGGTCGTACAGTGGCCTGATGCCGAACATAAGAACATTATCGGCTCCGTTGTCGATATCCTTGGCAAGACGGGTGAGAACAATGCCGAGATGCACGCCATCCTCGCGCAGTACAACCTCCCCTACAGATATCCGAAGAATGTCGAGGATGCCGCTGAGAAGATCGATCCAGGCATCACACCTCAGGAGATAGCCCGTCGTGAGGACATGCGTGATGTCTTCACTTGTACCATCGACCCCAAGGATGCCAAGGACTTCGATGATGCCCTCAGCATTCGAGAAATAGTAAATGGTAAATCGTCAAATAGTAAATTATATGAAGTGGGTGTGCATATCGCCGACGTCTCCCACTATGTGCGCGAAGGCTCCACGATCGACAAGGAAGCCTATAACCGTGCCACGAGCATCTATCTCGTCGATCGCACCATCCCCATGCTCCCCGAGCGCCTCTGTAACTTCATCTGCTCCCTCCGTCCCGATGAGGAGAAACTCTGTTACAGCGTCATCTTCCAGATGGACGACGAGGCCAATATCAAGTCCTGGCACCTCGCCCATACCGTCATCAAGAGCGATCGCCGCTATGCCTACGAGGAAGTGCAGCAGCTGCTCGAGGACAATGGCGTGAAGGATGGCACGGGTGAGCCGGCTCCCCCTGCTTCGAATAAGCACCCCTATAAGGGCGAGCATGCCGCAGAGCTCATCAAACTCGATGCCCTCGCCAAGAAACTCCGTGCCGCCCGCTTCAAGAACGGCTCCGTGAAGTTCGACCGTGAGGAGCTTCACTTCGACATCGATGAGAACGGCAAGCCGACCAAGGCTTATTTCAAGGTGTCGAAGGATGCCAACAAACTCATCGAGGAGTTCATGCTGCTGGCCAATAAGACGGTGGCCGAATCCATAGGTCGCGTCAAGAAGGGTGTCAAGGCCAAGACCCTGCCCTATCGTATCCACGACCAGCCCGATCCCCAGAAACTCGAGAACTTGCGCCAGTTCGTGGCCAAGTTCGGCTATAAGGTGAAGACCAGTGGTACCAAGGGCGCCATCACCAAGTCACTTAATGCACTGATGACTGATGCCGAGGGCACCCGTGAGCAGAATGCCATCGAGACCGTGGCCCTGCGCGCTATGATGAAGGCCAAGTACAGCGTTCACAACATCGGACATTACGGCCTCGCCTTCGACTATTATACTCACTTCACCTCGCCTATCCGTCGTTATCCCGATATGATGGTACATCGTCTGCTCACGAAGTATCAGGATGGTGGACGCTCAGCCAACAAGGATAAGTACGAGGAGTACTGCGAGCACTGCAGCGATATGGAACAGATCTCACAGAATGCCGAGCGCGATTCCATCAAATACAAGATGGTCGAGTTCATGGAGGATAAGATCGGCAACACTTACGACGCCCATATCAGCGGTATCCAGTCCTACGGCATCTACGCCCAGATCGACGAGAACCACTGCGAGGGCATGATCCCCATCCGTGACCTCGGCGACGATTACTACGACTTCGACGAGAAGAACTACTTGATAGTAGGTCGCCGTCACCACACGAAGTACCAGCTCGGCGACCCTATCCGCATCAAGGTAGCCCGTGCCAACCTCGAGCGCAAACAGCTCGACTTCACCCTCGCAGAGGATTAGGCCCCCTCACTTGTAAACTAACGTAACAAAATGAAGAAACAACTATTCATGATGGTCTGCGGACTCATGACGATGGTGGCAGCAGAGGCTCAGCCGCTGATGAGGACGCATGTAGAGACAGGCGATGTCGAGGCTACTCCCGACGGAACAGACCTCGCCGTGTATAAAGCCATTCCATACGCTGCTGCTCCTGTGGGCGACCTGCGATGGAAGGCTCCACAGCCCGCCAAACCCTGGGAGGGTGTGTTGAAGGCGGAGGATGTGGCCAAATGGCCCCCTCAGCCCGAGAAAAGCTATGTGAAATACGACATGATGAGCGAGGATTGTCTCTACCTGAGTGTCGTCACACCAGCCAAGA
>JAEETB010000443.1 GCA_016286575.1 Prevotella sp. | reverse complement strand
TCCTTATAGGCCGAGAGAATCTTATTGGGATTCTCCTGTGTCGTCTTCTTGATCATCGCAAAGAGACTCGACTCCATCTCCTTGCCGTCGATGATAAACGTGCCACCGAAGATCTTATGGCGGCAGTGCTCAGAGTTGATCTGGGCGAAACCGAAGATCTCAGAATCCGTCAACGGACGGCCGTTCTGCTTCTCCAGGCCGTGCAGATACTCTATCTCCTCAGGACTCAGGGCCAGACCCTCCTGCTCGTTGTAAACCTCCAGGTTGTCCACATACTTGATGGGCTCAGGCTTGATGTTGATGGTGAAGATGTCCTGGTTGATGCCAGTATACATGCGCTGCAGCATCTCGTCGTATTCAGCGTCCTTGCTCTCTACAGGGAAGTACTCCTCGATACGGCTGATGCCCTTGAGACCCATGTTCTGCGTAATCTCAACAGCATTGGTACTCCATGGAGTCACCATCTCGCGGCGCGGACCTACGAAGAATCCCTCGAGCTTCTCGTCGTCGAGCATCGTAGCCTCGCCGTACAACCAGTCTAATTCCTTGATTTCCTGTTCACTCAGTGCGTGATCTACCTCTGTGGCAATCACCGTTTTCTGTGGGGTCTGAAAGAATCGTATCATACCTTTTTAATTATTATATTCTGATTTTGCCCGCAAAGGTAGTCAAAAATCCTCATATTACAAAATTCTTTTTGCAAAAAGGCGTGAACTTAGAAAAATTATGCTTAACTTTGCAGCCAATCAAGAAATTATCTATCATGGCAGACCAGATTATATTGGATTCTCACGGTGAAATGCTGATGCAACAGTATCAGGAGCGGAAGGCTGTTTACGAACGGATGGATAAAATTGTCTTCGACAAGTTACGTTGGACCTTGAAAGAGAATGGGCTCTACGTCAACGCCATCGAGCACCGCATCAAGACCGAGAAGTCGCTCCGTGGCAAACTCGAACTGAAGGGTGCCAAATACAACTCGCTCAGCGATATCACCGACATCCTCGGCCTGCGCATCATCACCTTCTATACTGATGACGTCGACAAGGTTGCCGCCATCGTGAAACATATCTTTGAAGTCGACTGGGATGAGTCCGTCGACAAACGCAAGCTCCATGATCTCACCAGCTTCGGCTATAACTCCCTCCACTATATCTGTCGCATACCCAAGAACCTCATCTACGACCATATGATGCCCGAGCTCAATGAGTTCCGCTTTGAACTCCAGATGCGCACGGCCCTTCAGCACGTTTGGTCCACCATCGAACACGATATAGGCTATAAGGGTGAAGTCCGCATCCCCAAAGAGTATCGTCGCCAGTTCAGTCGTCTGGCAGGCATGCTCGAGCTTGTCGACGATGAGTTCAGCCGTCTGCGTACCACGCTCACCGACTATCGCCGCCGTATGCAGGCACTCGTTGCCTCCGGCCAGCTCGATGAGGCATCGCTCGACACCGATTCGTTCCGCAGCTATCTCGAGATGAAGCCCTTCGATCGTCTCAACCGTCGTATCGCCGCCGCCAATCAGGCCGAGATCTATCCGTCTCCGTTGATGCCTTTCCTCCCGGTACTCGAATATTTCCACATGGAGACCCTGGGCGATGTCCAGCGCTTTATTGAGGCCAATAGCGATGCAGCCTACCAGCTGGCTCTCTCACAGCTCGCCCTTACCGATCTCGACATTCTCTCCGAGAATATCGGTCTGCAGAACCTCTGCATCGTCCATGCCCTGAAGAACGGCTTTGGCAGCCAGGGTGTCCAGTACATCTTCGACGTCATCAACGGCAAGAACTCCGCCAATGCCCTCATGGCCGACATGATCATCGAACAAGCCCAGAATCTTCCTTTCATGCGGAAGTCGTGATAGTGGTTTAGCATAAAATTTCCCTCGAGACGGCCAGGAAATTGGCACTCCGACTCTCAAAATTTACAATTAGAGTCTCAAAATATGCAAAAATTGCAGAATTAAGGCCTTTTTTTTTGTTTTTGTGAGGAATTTGTTTATCTTTGCAGTAACTAAAACTTAAAAATATAACCAAACATTTTAAATATAAAAACTTATGAAAAGAAAACTAATGTATGTAATGATGGCCATCGCGGCCATGACTGCACTGAACAGTTGCAGTGATGAGGCCTTTGAGCAAGCCTATGACGAAAAGACCTCACTCGACTCACCGTTCCTCTTCTCTGAGGGCTACAAGGACTCCATCCAGGTTCCCTATGACCTGACCAAACCCACCACCGACTGGCTGGACTTGGTGAGGGACGAGACCAAGGTGTGCAA
>JAEETB010000442.1 GCA_016286575.1 Prevotella sp. | reverse complement strand
CCTTTCTCAATATCAATCTCGACGATTGTCCCGTCCTCTCTGCACAAATGATCTTCTACAGCCTCTTTACCACCATCGAGATGGAAGCTTAATGGGACGGTGTACTTGACACGAACGACCTTGCCATTCTGTTTGCCAGGCTTCCAATTCGGCATGGCACTGATAACACGCATGGCTTCAGCATCGAGCAGAGGATCAACGGATTTCACAATTGTGGGCTGTGAGATACTGCCATCCTTCTCCACAACGAATGTCGCGATGACACGTCCCTGAATGCCTGCCTTTTCTGCTTCTGCTGGGTAGTGGACGTTTTCGCCAAGGAACTTAAAGAGTGCCTGAGGACCACCAGGATACTGAGGCATCTCCTCCACGACGTCGAAGACATCACCTTGAATGGGTTCGAATGTTCCCACAGCAGTAAAGGTTTCGCCAGGAATTGAGTCGTATTTCAACGTTACATGTAAGGTATCAGGCGTTTCTGCCTTCTTTTCGGCAACACCTTTTACCATTTTCTTCTGCGGTTCTTCGTAACGCACATCGACTACCTTCTCAGCATTGACAGCCAGCGCAATGCCTACGATGGGCAGCAGGGCCAGGAGTTTCAGCAGTCTGCTGCGACTGGATTGTTTTGTATGTAACATCATATTGATTCTGTTTTTGAGGGTACTGTGAGAGATACCGTTGGCAAGGGAGTACCCACCAATGCTCACGGCTTTTGTGATTAACAGGTATTGATATTGACGCGCATTGATCCCTTGAGAGAGTACTACACCGTCAGCCTCGTATTCGTGGATGGCCCTGAGGTCAGAGCGCAGCATCCACATGGCGGGATTAAACCACTGGAGGGCGGTGAGGGTATCAACGAGGAGCAAGTCCCACGAGTGGTGAAGACGGATATGACCTCGTTCATGAGCGAGAATCGCAGCATCATGGGTTTCGTAGTCGCTGCGGTTCATCACGATATAATGCATCCAACTGAAGGGCGCCACTTTTGCGTTAGCGCTCACGCAAATCGTGGTGCCATCGTCCTGTGGATGTTGTTCACTATGCTTGATGATTCTGATGATTCTGAACAAAGACCAGAGCGTGTTAGCGAGTGTTGCCATCATACCTATTATAAATAAGATAGGTAATACCATCTGCCACAGAGGCATTGCTGGCATTTCGTCGTCTATCGTGCCAACCTGAAAACTGCCAACTGCCACATGTGCAGTCTGTTGTATGGTCACCGTCTCATGAATGGTAATCACGCAGAGTGGCAACACATACGAGGCTATAGCCGTCGTCAAGAGCACGATGCGGTTGACGCGATGGAAGGTTTCACGAGCCAGCATCAAACGGTAGAACATATAGAACACCGTCAGGAGCACAGCCACCTTCAGGTCGTATATCAGAAACTCAATCATCATTTGATTTACGATTTACGGATTTACGATTTACGATTTTATGATTTACTATTTTCTATCTGGTCGATGAGTTCTCGAAGCTCCTCGACGGAGATCTTCTCTTCCTTGACGAAAGAGGAGACGGCCGAGAGATAGGAGTTGTTGAAGTAGTTCTTGATGACGCCAGCAATGGATTTGCGACCATACTCTGCCTCAGTGATGAGGGGATAGTATTGGTAGGTGTTACCAAACTGCTTATGATCGAGAAAACCTTCTTTCTCCAGAATACGTACCATCGTGGAGAGTGTATTGAAGTGAGGACGAGGCTCGTCGTAGTACTCCAGGAGTTCCTTGACGAACATCGGACCATGCGCCCAATACAGATCCATGATCTCCTTTTCTTTATTTGTCAGCTTTTTCATTGTCGTTTCGCTTTTAATTATTCCATCAATATGCGCGTAGATATCAGTATCTGAGTGCAAAGTAACTAAAAGTTTTCGTTATATACAACTAAACGGCTTAGTTATTAAACTAAATTAATTAGTTTGGCTATTAATTAACATCTATTAGTGCTTTCAAGCAGTTAGATGAGTTCAGGCTTACACATCCATAATCCATACCTAAAAATAATGAGATTAGTGGAAAAAGGTCTTTATCGGAGTTTGGCATAGTTGAAAATACCTACTTATGATTATTGCACATATCGGAAAGAATGTCTACCTTTGCACCCGATAATGGTTACTAGGTACATACAACGATGAAGAATCAGAAGATGTATGAGGCGGATGACAAGATGATATCCCTGATCCGCGATAATTATGATCTGCTGCAGATGCTTGGCAGTTTTGGTATTAGCCTTGGTTTTGGAGACAAGACGGTACAGGAGACGTGTGAAGACAA
>JAEETB010000441.1 GCA_016286575.1 Prevotella sp. | reverse complement strand
AATCCGTCACCATTTAAGAAAGGTTGTGGCTGTCTGCTGATGGTCACTGGAGCCTTTCTGATTCTGACGGCTTTCCTCTTGGTCATGGGTACCAATCTGGCTGACAAAAAAGCTGGCGAAAAGAACCAGGCAGAGTGGAAGTCCTACAGACAGCAGGTAGAGGCTATGGATTCCATTGCCGACGTGGCGCTGCGCGACTCACTCATCCAGGAACTGCCCCACCCCGTCATCCGCCAGGGAGGCATCGCCACGATGTTTGCACTCTTTGGAGGTTTTATCATCGTCGTCATAGCACTCATCCCTCTCGGCATCGGAACTTACCTATATGCGAAAAACAGGAATATAAAGTATAAGATATGAAGAAACTGATAATTGTCGCCTTGTGTGCGACATCCCTGATGTTCAGTTGCAAGAACAAGGGCAAGGTCGAAGGCCCAACGAAGGCCGATACCCTCGCTGCCGTCATCGACAGCATTATCGAGGAGGCTGACACCACCCCCATGCCCATGTTCCTGATGAACACTGACGAAGAGGGTTACCTGCAGATGCTCTACTGGAGCAACATCGAAGAACCCCAGAAGACAGAGGACAACGAGCAGTGGTTCGATGTGTCGCACCAGACTTGGACGCTACAGGAGATGTTCCGTCGCAATATGGCCGACTATACCAACCTGTTGGCTGATGACGACAAGGTTATCAAACTGAAATTCGTCGACGAGGTACTGAAGGATCCCGACGGCAAGACACCCAGCATCGGCGAGCGTCATGGCCGCTATGGCATTCCTTCGCTCTGTGCCCGTTTCACCTATGCCAATCCCAAGGATAAACCCAAGGAGAATCGTTGGGGAGGCTCCGTCATCGTCACCGACAACTACCTGAAAACGCGCAAACGCCTCGAGATCAAAGAGGACCAGGCGGAATGGAACAAGCCAACGCCCCTGCCCGACGCTGTTGTGAAGCAATTGGAGAAGCAGTATAATATGAAAGTGGAACGTATGCGCCTACGTGCGACCATCGGCGGACGCTATATCTGGGGCAGTCTCCAGTTCAAGGGTGCCTATAAGGACGCTCCCAAGGACGAGTACGATCCCGATCGCAAATCAGCCCTCGCCCTCGATGTACTCGTCGACAGCGGTAAGGTCTATGTCCATGAGGAGTTAGGCTACTTCGACGATCAGTGGGGTGCCACATGGAATGCCGACGATGACGGCGAGTACGTAGGCTGCTCCCTGCTCGAAGCCTTCGAAGGTCCTAAGGGTCTGGAGATTTGCTATGAGCGCGATGCTCCCGAGAGTTCTGCCGTCGGTATGTTCTACCTGCGCGGCGGACAACTCATCCAGCACTGCTACGAGACCTACCACAACATGGTCGACGAGGAGACGCCCGTGTGGAAACATGACCTTGCTGAGATGACCAAGCTCTTTGTCGCAGACGATCCTGGCGAGCGCAAGGCTATCCGTTTCACAAAGTGGACGCACTATTGGATACCCTATGGCCCAGAAGAAGTCATCTGGGTACGCGACAAGGAAGAGCAGAACGGTGCCTTCTTCTCGCGCGACGACAATGGCAAGTTCCATCTCATCGCCGTAGAGACATCACGTCTGAGACCATCGAAGATGCAGAAGGACAACACGGGCTATCTGTGCCTCTCAGGTGCAGCAGGCGGTCCTGCCACCTATACGGAGATCTATGCCTTCAGAGAGGGTAAGTTAGCCGAGCGGTTCACCGCCCTGATGATTGCGGGCGAGATCGACGAGTGCGGCCTCAACGGCAAGACCATCTCCAACGAGGAGGGACAGGCTTACCTCAACAAACTTCCTGAAGGCGAGCAGATGCAGTTCTGGGGCAAAAACACCGAAGCAGAGGAATAATCAAATATTGGAATATGGTTAATGGTATTTATACAATACTGCTGCTCATTATGAGCAATGTGTTTATGACTTTTGCGTGGTATGGGCATCTGAGACTACAGCAGTCGGGCATCTCGTCGAACTGGCCATTGTATCTGGTCATTGCCTTTTCGTGGATGATCGCATTTTTCGAATACTGCTGTCAGGTGCCAGCCAACCGCATAGGTTTCGTCGACAATGGAGGTCCCTTCAACCTCGTACAGCTGAAGGTGATTCAGGAGTGTATTTCCCTAGTGGTGTTTGCGGTGATTGCCAACTTTATCTTCCAGCACGAAGAGCTCCACTGGAACCATGCAGCAGCAGCCCTCTGCTTAGTAGGAGCCGTCTACTTCGTGTTCATGCGGCCATAAGAGAAGCTTATTCGCCATCCATGACAGCGAAGAT
>JAEETB010000440.1 GCA_016286575.1 Prevotella sp. | reverse complement strand
AGGTGGCACAGGGTGCTAAGCCTGGTGAAGGCGGACAGCTGCCTGGCTTCAAGGTCAACGAGATTATCGCCAAGACACGTAACGCGATTCCTGGTATCTCGCTCATCTCTCCCCCACCTCATCACGATATCTATAGTATCGAGGACCTGGCACAGCTCATCTTCGACCTGAAGAACATCAACCCAACAGCTGCAGTCAGCGTAAAGCTCGTAGCCGAGAGTGGCGTGGGAACCATTGCCGCAGGTGTGGCTAAGGCCAAGGCCGACCTCATCGTTATCTCTGGTGCCGAGGGTGGTACGGGTGCAAGCCCTGCAAGTTCTATGCGATTCGCAGGTATCTCACCTGAAATCGGTCTGGCCGAGACACAACAGACGCTCGTGAAGAACGGCCTGCGCAATCAGGTTCGTCTGCAGACCGACGGACAGCTGAAGACCGCCAAGGACGTGATTATCATGGCGATGCTGGGTGCCGACGAGTTCTCGTTTGGTACACTGCCTCTGATTGTGCTGGGCTGTGTGATGATGCGCAAGTGTAATACCAATACCTGTCCGATGGGTGTAGCCACCCAGAATCCTGAACTGCGCAAGCACTTCCAGGGACGTGCCGAGTATGTGGTGAACTTCTTCACCTTCCTGGCCGAACAGGTGCGCGAGTACCTCGCTGAGATGGGTGTACACAGCCTGAAAGAAATCATCGGTCATACAGAGTTGATTGAGGTCGATACCGCCAATGCCACCGATAAGCAAAAGACCATTGACTTTGCCCGTCTGCTACACAAACCCGAAACAGATAAACCATTGTATTGGGATCGTGGTGCTTTCACCAAGGTTAGCGGCGTGAAGGACGAAGAGATTATCAAGGCTGCCGAAAAGGCTATCAACAATGGCGAAGAGGTGACACTCGACTATGCTATCAAGAATACCGACCGTGCCGTGACCACCATGCTCTCTGGCGTTATTGCCAAAAAATATGGCGAGGCAGGACTGCCTGACAATACGATTAATATCAAGTTCAAGGGTTCAGCCGGTCAGTCGTTTGGCGCCTTCGCCGTGAAGGGCATTAACCTCAAACTCGAGGGTGAGTGTAACGACTATTTCGGAAAGGGCCTCTCAGGCGGTCGCATCTCGATTCTGCCTCCAGCACGAAGTGGTGAGGATTTCCACGCCGAGGACAACATCATCGCTGGTAATACTGGTCTGTATGGTGCCACCTCAGGCGAACTCTACATCAATGGTAAGGTGGGCGAGCGCTTTGGCGTGCGTAACTCGGGTGCCATCGCTGTGATTGAAGGTGCAGGCGACCACTGCTGCGAATATATGACTGGTGGACGTGTCGTCGTACTCGGCAAGACTGGCCGCAACTTCGCTGCTGGTATGTCAGGCGGTGTGGCTTACGTCTACGATCCAGACCACACATTCGACTACTTCTGTAACATGGATATGGTGGAGATCAACCTGGTTGAGGACAGTGTCAGTCGTAAGGAACTGCTCGAACTGATCCGCCAGCACTACCTACATACAGGTTCGGCTCTGGCTGGACGCATGCTCGACAACTGGAACCGCTACTGCGAGGACTTTATCCAGGTAGTACCTATCGAGTACAAACGAGTCCTCCAGGAGGAGCAAAACAAGAAGTTGCAAGAAAAGATTGCAAACATCCAGCGCGACTACTGATTTATTTGACAATTGGACAATTTACAATTAGACAATTGGGCAAGAAAATAGAAAAATAGTGAAATAGTAAAATAGTCAAATATAGCAATGGGAAATCCAAAAGCATTTCTGGAGATACACCGCCAAGAGGCCGGTTATCGTCCATTACAAGATAGAATCCACGACTTCAGCGAGGTAGAGCAGACGCTGAACACCCGCGAACGCAAACTGCAGGCCTCGCGCTGCATGGACTGTGGCGTACCCTTCTGCCACTGGGCTTGTCCTCTGGGCAACAAGGCCCCAGAGTGGAACGACGCCCTATATAAAGGCGACTGGGAGTTGGCTTATAAGCTCCTGACAAGCACCAATCCCTTCCCTGAGTTTACGGGGCGTATCTGTCCTGCACTCTGTGAAAAAGCCTGCGTGTTGAACCGTTTCAACCACGAACCGACAACGAACCGAGAAGACGAGGCTGCCATCATTGAGGCCGCTTTCCGCGAGGGTTTCATTCAACCCCGTACTGACATCCAGCGTAATGGCAAGAAGGTGGCTGTGATTGGTGCCGGCCCTGCTGGTTTAGCTGCTGCCAACGACCTGAACCTCATGGGCTATCAGGTAACTGTCTTCGAGAAGAACGAAGCCGCAGGTG
>JAEETB010000439.1 GCA_016286575.1 Prevotella sp. | reverse complement strand
CGCTACGGAACGACAGTCGCACACCCTCGTGGACATAAGGCAGATTGGCGTCGATGCAACGCTGACAGAGGATATTGGGACTGAAGCGCTCGTCCTTCAGCTGATGACCTCCATCCTCTTCGGAGAGAATCGAGAGTTCGTCGAGCAAAGTGGATATGAGACTGGTGTTGAACTTGATCTGAGTGGTAATATTGCGTTTTTCGCTTTTAGAGAGGTAGAGGTCTTCTTTGGAGATGATTTCCGCCATTCCGCTGACAGAGTGAAGATGGGTACGTATCTCACGGCTCAACCCCTTGAGGAAGGCCACATTGATGCTTTGAGACCTACACGACTCAGCAAGTTTCGTGTGCTGGGCTTTGATGACAAATAGAAGCGCCAGACAAACCAAAATCAGAATGAATAATGCCACTAACATAAGCTACGCGTATTGGGTTGATAATCAGTTTGAAAACGCAAATTTAAGACTTCTTCACCAAAATTCCAAATTTTTTGGCTGTTTTTTCCGAAAAAAGTATCAATTGTTAACGATTTCGACCACAGTGAGTGTTTTTCCAGAGACTTTGAAGCGCACATCGAAGTGGAGGAAGGGCATACCGTAGACGCGTTCAGGATCATCGTGATAACGGGGACGGGGATCCTGTGCCAGCGTGGCCTTGAGGGCATCGAGCTGTCCGGCAGGCACAAGGGCTGCCAGACGATCGGGGAAGTCCACCTCGAGGGGCTCCCACCCTACCTGATCGACAAATCCACTTCGAGCATCAGGATGGGCATCTGCATAGGCCACATAAGGCTTTATGTCGTATATGGGCGTGCCATCCATCAGATCGGCACCCTGCACCCAGATGACTGGTCCCAACTGGGGATCGATCTCCACACGCGAGAGGCGTACGCAAGAGAGTCCCAGGTTGTTGGGTCGGAAAGGGGAACGCGTGGCGAAGACACCCAGACGGCGATTGCCACCCAGACGTGGTGGACGGACCGTGAGACTCTTCTCGGCCTCACGGTTCTCGGAAAACTCCCAGATGAGCCAAAGGTAATCGAAATCCTCGAGGCCACGCAGAGCTTCAGGCTTGCGGAAAGGAGGTTCGAAGACAATACGCCCCGTCAGCGAACTGACGAGTCCACTCTGCCGGGGAATGCCGAATTTCGACTTCAGCGGAGACTCAAAATGGGCTATCGGATGGATTTCCATGCCACAAAGGTACAAAGAAATGACAAAAAAAGCAAAATAATAGTGATTTCTTTTTGTTTTTCCAAAAAATATAGTACTTTTGCAAAGAGAATCAGCTACACTAACAACTACAAACATGAAACGATTCATACTAACCCTCTCACTGACCCTCCTTGCAGTATTCTGTTTTGCACAAGCACGGGATTACAGCAAAGACGAGACTTACCTTGCTTTGCGCAACGAAATGCACCATGCCTTCAACGATGGTGACAGCGCCAAATTCTACCCTGCTGTGAAAAACCTGCAGAACTATCTGATGTCGCAAGGCGACCTGCACGGATATTATACCCAGAGGTGTAATGAAATCGTGTTCGAGCTGAACCAGCGCCACATCTTCGAGGCTTATAAGCTGGCAAGAGAATTAACCAAGGAACTGCGCGAGAAGAAAGTAGACAAGGAGCGCTACATGTCGATCAACATGCTGGGACACATCAACAACTACTGCGGCAATAAGGAGGAAGCCAAAAAGAACTGGTACGAGGTGCTGAAGATTATGGAGGAGGAAGGCTATTACTCGAGCATGCCACCCATCTATATGAACATCGTGAATGTGGCCAACGATGACAGCCCTGAAGAGGCCGACAGTCTGCTGGAAAAGGCCAAGCAGATCTCACTGAAACACTCACCTGACCGTGTGTTCGACATCGAGACCCGTCAAACACTGAGCTACTACTATCGGGGCGACATCGACCGATTCCTCGAAGGCTACAAAGCCTATAAGGAGGGTGAGGCCAAGGGACTGTCGTCAGTTCACGGACGTTCACTCGAGGTATACTATCTGGCCCATCAGGGCAAAGTCGACGAAGCCTTGGCTCTGGCAAAGGAGGAATTAGGCGACGAGGGCAAGGATGCCATCGTGATGATCCTCGAGAAAGCGGGCAGGTGGCAGGAGGCCTATAAGGCCCTGAAAGAAGAGACGGCCTCAAACGACTCTATCGACAACGTGGTGCTGACCAACAGTATGGAAGGTATCGCTGACGAGGTGAGACTTTACGAAGCGCAGCGAGAGACTTACCGTACACGTTTCATTGCCCTGACGCTGGCCATTGCCGCACTGATCCTGCTCGTCAT
>JAEETB010000438.1 GCA_016286575.1 Prevotella sp. | reverse complement strand
TCGGTGAAGACCCTGACAGCCTCCTCGAGAGTGGCCTCTGTGCGACGGAAAGGCATATCAGCATCGATAATCTCCTGCATGCGCTGACAAATACGCTGCACATCGTCGTCAGCCAACGGCGCACCATCCTTCTTTTTGAAGTTACAGTAGATACCACGCGACAGAGGATGCTCGATGAAGAGCTTACTGCCAGGAAACACGTCGATGGTGGCCTTATAGAGCACGAAACAGAGTGAACGGGCATAGACACGGCGCCCAGAGCCGTCGGAGGCATCGATAAACTCGACGTCGCGATTCTGGAACAGACGGAACTTCAGGCCCTGCGACACGTTATTCACCTTTGCAGAGACCACCGGATAACGGAACTGCAAGTCATCGGCAAACTCCTGATAGACATCGAGAAGCGAGGTACCTTCAGCGAAACTCTTCGTCTTGTTGTTGTTCTTACAGCGGATCTGAAGCATAGACTTTAACGCTTTTCAGCCAGTTTACGGAAGCCCTGCATTTTCTCGCCGAAGCAGAGATCACCACAATCGCCGAATCCAGGTACGATATACTTGTGCTCATTCATGCCCTGATCGATAGAGGCACACCAGATGGTGGAATCGTCGGGCAGCGCATCCTTAACCACCTCGATACCCTCGGGGGCCGCGATGACACAGCAGACATGGATCTTCTTGGGTTTGCCCGACATGAGCAGGGCCTCAATGGCAGCAGCCATAGAACCTCCAGTGGCCAGCATCGGATCAGCGATAATCAGCGTCTTACCTTTCACGCTAGGGGCAGCGATATAGTCGGCCTGGATGCCCACCTCGGTATGCTCGCGGTTGATATACATGCGGAAGGCTGAGACGTAGGCATTATCGGCACGATCGAAGATATTCAGGAATCCCTGATGGAAGGGCAACCCGGCACGCAGGACAGTACCCAGCACGATATCGTCCTTGGGCAGCGCCATCTCAAGCGAAGCCAGTGGGGTCGTGACGGTCTTGTTCTTATATTCAAGCTGCTTGGAAACCTCGTAGGCCATCAACTCGCCGATACGCTCCACATTGTGACGGAAAAGCAAACGGTTTTTCTGGATGTTCTTGTCGCGCAACTCGTACAGAAACTGGTTGATAATACTGTTTTGTTCAGAAAAATTGATAACTTGCATAGCTCTAATATTTTAAGTTTGGTGCAAAGATACAAATAAGCAAGCAAAAAACCAAATTAAAAAACGCTAAAATGCCGTTATTTTCATTTTATTTTCTTATCTTTGCACCAAGAAACTAATAAACCATAGATTGATGTTACGTAACTACCTAATAACCGTCCTAGCTATTCTCTGTTTCTCGTGCACCAACAGACAGCCTAAGTATGTCATTGGCGTATCGCAATGCTCAGAGGACATCTGGCGCGACTGGCAGAACTCCGAGATGAAGCTCGAGAGTACCCTGCACGACGGTGTGGAACTACGTTTCACCACAGCCCGCGACGACTCCAAGCGTCAGATACAGCAGATCGACAGTCTCGTAGAGAGTGGCATCCAACTGCTCATCGTGGCCCCTAACCAGCTGGCATCCGTGACACCAGCCATCGACCGTGCCTACGATCAGGGCATTCCCGTCATTGTGTTTGAACGCAAGACCGATTCACCCAAATACACGGCTTTTGTCAGTGCCGACAATTACGAGATGGGGCAGGTGATGGGCGAATACGTCGACTTGAGACTTGATGGCAAGGGGCAGGTCATGGAGATTCTCGGTCTGAAAGGCTCCTCGCCTGCTGAAGAGCGACATAAAGGCTTTACCGATGCTTTGAAAGATTCGGGCATAGAGATTGTCGCAACACTCCAGAGCGACTGGACGGAGGCGAAAGGTTACGAAGCTGTGAAGAACTACAAAGGTAACCTTGATAACATCGACCTCGTCTTTGCCCACAACGACCGTTCAGCCATCGGTGCCCGCAAGGCATTCCTGGAGGCAGGTGTCAAGAAACTGCCACTCTTCTGCGGCATCGACGGCATGCCCGGTGAGAACGGTGGTATCCAGATGGTACGCGACTCGTTGCTCGACGCCTCCTATATCTACCCCACCCGTGGCGACCAACTGTTGCAGCTGGCTCTCGACATCCTCGACGGCA
Source organism: Prevotella sp. (assembly GCA_016286575.1). Classification (GTDB taxonomy): domain Bacteria; phylum Bacteroidota; class Bacteroidia; order Bacteroidales; family Bacteroidaceae; genus Prevotella. The sequence continues at coordinate 179 of JAEETB010000438.1, read as the reverse complement.
AGCCCTATGAGAAGGAGACCATGCTGACATCAGCCCTCGTAACCAATGAGAACGCCAATGTACTCATGCTCGAGAGCGAAGAGATTGTGAGGCAAACCAAACGCCTGGCGCTCTTGCAGGAGATGACCAGTGGCTACATCCAACAACTCGGCACACAACGTCTTATCACCATCATGGCC
>JAEETB010000437.1 GCA_016286575.1 Prevotella sp. | reverse complement strand
CTCCTGACAGGTCCTAACGCCAACCAGATGCGCTGTCTGCATGGTGGCTGGAGCTACACCTGGCAGGGTTCGCGTGCTGAGGATCAAGCAGAGAAATACAACACTATCTACGAGGCTCTCTGCAATAAGTATGGTAAGGAGAACATCATCCTTGAGCAGGGTGTGACCTACAATGAGAACGGTGCCTACTACGACGAAAACGCACCTGAGATAGACAAGGCTGTTGCTGCTGCAGCACAAGCTGATATCATTATTGCAGCCATTGGAGAGAACTCGTACACAGAGACACCAGGCAACCTTACGGACCTCTGGCTCTCAGAGAACCAGCGTAACCTTGTGAAGGCACTTGCCAAGACGGGTAAGCCTATCATCCTCGTGCTCAATGAAGGTCGCCCACGTCTGATTGCCGACATCGAGCCACTGGCAAAGGCTGTGGTGGACATCCTGATTCCTGGTAACTATGGTGGCGATGCCCTCGCCAACCTTCTCGCTGGCGATGCCAACTTCTCTGGTAAGATGCCTTACACCTATCCCAGAGAGATCAACTCGCTGAATACCTATGATTATAAGGTATCTGAGGAGGTGGGTACGATGGCTGGTGCCTATAACTACGATGCGAAGGTATCGCTGCAGTGGCCCTTCGGCTATGGCCTCAGTTATACTACCTTCGAGTACTCGAACCTGAAGGTTGACAAGGCTCAGTTTACTGCTGACGATGTGTTGACCATCAGCGTCGATGTGAAGAATACTGGCACCAAGGCAGGTAAAGAGGCTGTATTGCTGTATTCGAGCGATCTCATCGCCAGCGTAGTACCTGACAACAAGCGTCTGCGCGACTTCACGAAGATTGCTTTGGAGCCAGGTGAGACCAAGACGGTTACCTTCCAGTTGCCTGCCAAGAACCTCGCCTTTGTAGGTGCTGACGGCAAGTGGACCCTCGAGGAGGGCGACTTCATCTTGAAGATTGGCAATCAGGCTGTGCCTACCGCCTGCAAGCAGACAAAAATCTGGGATGAACCAAATATCTGATATGATACTATTAAGTTTTGACACAGAAGAGTTTGACGTACCTCGCGAGCACGGGGTCGACTTCACGTTAGAACTGGGTATGGCCGTATCAAAGGTCGGCACCAACCGCATCCTCGATGTGCTGAAGCAGAACGGGGTGAAAGCCACCTTCTTCTGCACAGGTAACTTTGCCGAGCAGGCACCTGAGGTGATGCAGCGCATTATGGACGAAGGTCACGAGGTGGCCTGTCACGGTGTGGATCACTGGCAACCTAAGGATACCGACTTTGCCCGTTCAAAGGAGATTGTGGAGCGCGTAACGGGTCGCACCGTCTATGGCTATCGCCAGCCCCGTATGTTCCCTGTGGTGGAATCAGAGATCAAGCGAGTGGGCTATCGCTATAACTCGTCACTGAACCCGGCCTTCATTCCTGGACGTTATATGCACCTCACAGAGCCCCGTACCTGGTTTATGAAAGATGGAGTAATGCAGATACCCGCCTCTGTCACGCCACTCATCCGCTTCCCACTGTTCTGGCTTGCTCTCCACAACCTGCCAGAAGGACTCTATCACTGGATGACGCGCCGTGTACTTAAAAAGGATGGCTATTTCGTCACATACTTCCATCCCTGGGAGTTTTACGAACTGAAGGAGCATCCTGAGTTCAAGATGCCGTTTATCATCAAGAACCACAGTGGCCAGCAGATGTGCGATCGTCTCGATCGTCTTGTCAAAATGCTTTTAGCCGACGGCCATGAGTTTATTACCTATAATGATTTTGTGGAAAGAGTAAAAAGTAGAGAGTAGAGAAATGATCAGATTAGCAACAGTTTCACCATGTTATAACGAAGAGGAGGTGCTGCGTCACAGCGCTGAGCAGTTGACAGCCCTTTTCGAACGAATGATAGCAGAAGGGCTTATCAGCAAAGACTCTATGATCGTGTTCGTCAATGACGGCAGCCGTGACCATACGTGGGAGATTATCCGTGAATTACACGCTGAGAATAAGTTCGTGCGAGGCATTAATATGTCGCGCAACGTGGGTCATCAGAATGCCATCATGGCAGGTATGATGACAGCCCGCGAGTGGGCCGATGCCGTCGTTACGCTTGATGCCGACCTTCAGGATGATATCGAGTGTATTCCTCAGATGGTCAGGGACTTTGAGGCAGGCAACGACATCGTCTATGGTGTGAAGGTATCACGCGAGGGTGATTCCTTCATGAAGAAGTTTACTGCCCAAAGTTTCTATAAGATACAGAGTTCAATGGGTGTTGAGAGTGTGTATAATCATGCCGA
>JAEETB010000074.1 GCA_016286575.1 Prevotella sp. | reverse complement strand
CGACTCTCATACGTGTCTCCCTTACAGCCAGTGAAGCCTGATCCTGCGATGACTGATGCGAGTAAAAGACCTATGATCTTTATCGTCTTCATTCTTAATAACGGCTCTCCTTGAAAATACTGATCTTCTCAATATTATTTCTCAGTTGCTACGTACGTAAAATCTGCATATGGGCTCTTGGTTATATAATAATTAAAGCCCAAAACATAAGAATAAGTTGCCGTTGTACTCTCATCTGCCGGTGCATCGACATCAATGTCTATTTGTCTATAATCACCTGCTGAAATGTTAATATTGTAATTTACATTCTTTAAGAACAGAGTTGTTATCTGATCTCCGTCTTTAGTTACTCGGGTTACATCAACTGATCTTAAAGTAATATCCCTTTCAGTTTCTTTATTATATAAAGTACATTTAACACTGGTCTTTGTAGTTGACCAGCCTGTTGCTTCCAAATTCGCTTCTGTCACATTGCCAACATGAACATCCACATTGTCTGAATACTTCCCATCAACTGATATAACGGTAATCTTAGCCTCACCTTCAGAAACGCCAATGACTGTACCGTCCTTTGTGACAGTTGCAACTTTTTCATTGTCAGAAGACCAAACAACCTCCTGCTCAGTATCGTTGGTAAGTGTCAGGCCGTAACGGCCTCCTACATTCACATCGATGCCCGTTTCCTCGATATACAGAAGTCTGTTCTGAATAACAGTAACCGTAATTTCTTTTGTCGTAATAGGTGAAACAGCACCTGCAAAGACAACACCTCCTAGTCTGCTATGTTTCTTCTCTGTAAACGGAGTTACGATCATCTTGTATATAAAGTTCTCGTCATCAACCTCCTCGATAGTACCTTTCATGATCCAGTCAGAATAATCGTTCACATCCACAGGAACGTTTGTATTAACCTTGATGCTGATTTCATGTCTAAGTTCATCATCAACCGTTATCTTCTGAGGATCAACATTGAAAATAACAGTAAATGCCTGATTGATGGTAATTCTAATGACTTCACCTTTGGTATTCTTTGGATCAGAAATTTCAATATATCCTTTACGAGTAGCATAGGTATCATTCTTTGCAATATCAAAAGTGAGGGTATGTTTCTCCAGACCTCTGGTAGAAGCAGTTGTTGACTGCTTAATCCACTCTGAATACTCCGAAGGAATATTGACCTTGAAATCAATATTGGTCATCACGTCAACAGTAATCTGCTTTCCCTCGGTAGGAATATTGAAGGATGTCTGGTCTTCAGGAACAAACAAACCGTCTTTTTGAACCTGACTGACGGTAAATGTACGTGTCTTGGTGGGATCTTGGGTGTCACTAATCGTCACAATAGCCGTACGCCCGTCATATGTATCATTGGCTTCTGCCGTCACAACCATCTGAGAAGACGCTACAACAAAAGAAACATTACACCATGATTCGCTCGATTTTGCAACGTAGTTGGTCAGGTCCTCGTTTCTGAATGTCTGTGTATCTGAAGATGCAGTAGCCGGGAAGGCCACATCCTTAATGACCAGTTCATTGATTCTGCTTTCATACGGATCGTCTTTGCAACTCGTGAGAGCCATACAGAGGATTGCAATAACTAAAAACAGTCCAAATGCACTAAATTTTCTCATTTTATAAACTATTTATATTACACAATTTGGGTGCAAAGATACAAAACTTTTTATAAACATGCACTTTTCAGACACTTAATTTTTCATAACGACCTGCAAAGGAGCCTCTAAAGAGCGCATAAACCAGCCTATTCTGGCCTGCCATTCCTCCTCCGTGCGCACATCGTACTTTGACCATGCAGAGCCGAAATAGTAGGTAAAATGCTCCCCCTGATAATTCTGAACGATGCCCAGGGCATGATGGCCGATCTTCCTGGTTGCCACTTCCCCATAAGGGAACAACGCAGCCACATATAACGGTGCATGGTGCACGTCAGGCTGGTCTGTCGGATCGGTATAGGCCACATAATTCTTCCCCAAGATGACTCCCTCAGGATCTTCCTTCTGGATGACGACACCCGAACAAAACGCTACTGGACTCGAGATACCATCGTACCACACTTCCATTCTGTTAAAATTCGAACCTTTATCCAGTCTGATCAGACGGCTCTCGACAATCGTATCCCCACGGACGATGCGCGGACTCTGACGCAGACAGACCTCAAAGCGCAGAGGACCATGTGTCAATACCTCAAAGCGCTCGAAACAATAAGGCATCACAATACTGTCGCCCAATAAGAGTGCAGGCGCCCCACAACCCAGTGTCGCACCGACCTTGTAAGGATCAAGTCCCCTGCCGTGATCATGATGGTAGGAGTTAATACGATAGAGCGAATCACCCCTATGACGATCAATTCTCCGAAGCGAATCTACCTTCGGCATCATCACCACATCCTCTATATAATAACGGTCGTTGACTACTGGATCTGGCGTATTCTTAGTCCAGACATCGATACCCAAACTACGTTCACCCGTGGCCTCCAAAGCAGGTCCGTATACTCTGTAGGCACCGCGATCGTTTTCCCAGGCAAAGTCATCCTTTCGCTCAGGGTGGATCGTTCCGTCGCAGAAATCAGGGAACTGGGGGGTAGCGCCTTTCACCAGCGTATAACTGTTTGTACCATGCTTTCTGACATAGGCACCAATCAGCAGTTTTCCATCGTGCGTCCATTGGCACGGGATGTCCAACCCTGCCCTATCCAGCACACGGATACTGTCACAAGTTGTCTTCAGACGCTTGCACACTTCTTCGAGCGGCAGCTCAATCACCTCTTCGCGATACTCATTGGAGGGATTAGTCACCTCAATGGTCATCTGCGCTTTAGTCTCCATGAAGGCAGACATCAGCAACAAGGATAGCATCAATCTTGAAACGTTCATTTCAGCTCTGTATTAAAATGATTTATCGCCTGTCGGAATAAGTGATGGCGGGTATTACCGCCGAAGATGCTGTGATTACGATTAGTATAGACCAACTGCCGGAAATCCTTATCAGCCTGCACAAGTGCCTCCACGTATTCTGCCGTATTCTGATAGTGTACGTTATCATCAGCCAATCCGTGACAAATCAGCAAGGCACCATGCAATTGCGAAGCCCTGAATATAGGATTCACCTCGTCGTAACCGCTTTTGTTTTCATTCGGTGTACGCATATAACGCTCCGTATAGATGGAGTCATAATAGCGCCAGCAGGTAGGAGGAGCTATCGCCACACCAGCCTTGAAGACAGGACGTCCCTCCGACATCGACATCAGCGTGTTCCAGCCACCATACGACCATCCCCAGATACCGATTCGCTCTTTGTCGACATAAGTCTGCTGACCAAGCCACAAAGCCGTTTCCACCTGATCACGTGCCTCGAGTTCACCCAGACGGAGATAGGTACATTTCTCGAAGTCAGCCCCTCGGCCACCAGTTCCGCGATTATCCACACAAACACAGATATAGCCCTGCTGAGCCAGATACTGCTCCAGGATAGCACCTTGTCCGCTCATACCGATTCCCCACTGGTTCAGCACCTGCTGATTACCTGGGCCACCATACTGATACATAATCACAGGATACTTGGCAGACGGATTGAAATTGGCAGGCTTCACCATCCATCCATTCAGTTTCACACCCTCAGAGGTCGTGAATGAGAAGAGTTCCTTCTTGCCCAGTTCGTAGCCGGCGAGTTTGTTCTCCAGCTCCCGATTGTCCAGAATCGTCTGCAACACCTTACCGTTGTTCTGACAAAGCTCATACTGAACCGGATGGTTGATATCGCTCCAGATATTGATGAAATACTTGAAGTTCCGACTGAAAATCGCACGATTGACACCTGGCTTCTGAGAGAGCACCTCCATCTTGCCATTCGCATGCGCCACCATCACCTGCTGTTCGGTAGCGCCATTGGGATTCGCGGCAAAATAAGTATCGCCAGTCTTCTCATCAAAGCCATAGACACTCTTTACGACAAAATGGTCATTCACGATCTGTCGCAGAAGCTGGCCGTTCAGATTATAGAGATAGAGGTGGTTATAACCGTCCCGTTCACTGGGAAGCAGGAGGTGGTTATCAGTCATCTGGATATCCTCCAGCACCTCTTCCCGGATATATTTATCAGTCTTATCCTCCACAGCCAGCTGACAGACAGTCGAGAGAGGGTTCGCCATATAGATGCGCAGCACATCCTGATGACGGTTCATGGTCATCACGGCCACCTTCGACGGATCGCTCGTCGCCTTGATACGGGGGATATAGCCGTCTGCATCGAGCGGCACATTAATCTTGCGAGTCTGATGCGACTGGATATCATAGCTGTGTACACTGACTTTCGAGTTCACCTGCCCAGGCACAGGATACTTGTAGGTATAGTCCCCTGGATATTCCGCATACTCACTGCGCTCTGGATTCAGTCCCTTGAAGATCTGCATCGAATACTGCTTCACGGCACTCTCGTCGTAGCGGATCCAGACAATCTGCCTGGAATCAGCCGAGAACACCATCGAGCAGTTGGTTGAGAATTCTTCCTCGTACACCCAGTCTGGGATACCGTTGATCACCTCATTGAACTTGCCATCGGTGGTCACCTGACTCTCCGCATTGTCATACAGCAACTTCACGAGCCAGATATTATTATCCCTGACAAAGGCTATCTGATTACCATCGGGCGAGAAGACGGGCGTCTGCTGTGGTCCGCCGTCACTCAGCGGCTCCAGTTTGTTGTTCCTGATACTATATATATAATAGGTGGCAGTGAACGAATGGCGATAGATGGCCTTCGTCTTGGTCTGAATCAGCATCCGACTCCCATCAGGGCTTATGATATAGTCGTCTACACGGTCAATCTGTGCCCCTCTGGCGGTGGTGGCATCGAACAATACACTCACCTGCTTGCCAGTACGGAAGGAGCTGATTTCCACACGTTTCCCGTCATCACTGATCTGAGCGTAGGTCTCACCGTCAGCCATTGGGCGCACTTCCTTCATCGTCTTGGAACTGAAATCACCGTTGGTTATACTCTTCAAGCTGAGTTTCTCTCCTGCGAAGGCCGAGGAATAACACCACGCAGCCAAAACCATCAGGATGGATAATCTGAGTTTCATCATCGTTTTTGTTTTCTTTAGATACTTTTTATCATTTCATTGTGCAAAGATAGCATTTTTTTCCCTAACTTTGCACACTGATGGAATTAAATAAAGTGAATACACCCTATTATTGCGATTATGGCACCTGGATTCGCAGCCGTTTCCCCTTCCGCGTCCAGAAGATTTCGGTGGATGCAGGCTTCACCTGCCCCAATCGCGACGGCCGTATTTCCACAGGAGGCTGCATCTTCTGCAACAACCGAACGTTTAATCCCTCCTACTGCGACAGTCGCCACTCCGTCAGCCAGCAGCTGGAGGAAGGCAAGCGCTTCTTCGCCCGCAAATACCCCGACATGAAGTATCTGGCCTACTTCCAGGCCTATACTAATACCTATGCCTCTCTCGACCGTCTGAAGGCACTCTACGAAGAGGCACTGGGTGTCGAAGATGTGGTGGGTATCGTCATTGGCACGCGACCTGACTGCATGTCCGACGAGCTCCTCGACTATCTCAGCTCACTTAACGAGCGCACCTTCCTCATCGTGGAATACGGTATCGAGAGTGCCAACGACCTCACGTTGCAGTTCATCAATCGAGGCCACACCTTCGAGCAGTCCCGCCAGGAAATCAGCAAGACCCACCAGCGAGGAATTCTGACAGGCGGACACATCATCCTGGGACTTCCAGGCGAGGATGCCGAGGAGAGTATCCGTCAGGCATCCCTCATTTCCGCCCTCGATCTCGACATCCTGAAAATCCATCAGATGCAGATCATCCGGGGGACAGCGCTCGAAAGAATCTACGAGCAGAAGCCCTTCCACATCTATTCCGTCGATGAGTATATCCGACTCATTGCCAGTTACATACAACACCTCAGAAAAGATCTGGTTCTGGAGCGTTTCGCATCGCAGTCTCCTCCGGAACTGCTGGTAGCACCTCATTGGGGACTGAAGAATTACGAGTTTACCAACCTCTTGATAAACTATCTGAGACAACACAAAATCTATCAGGGGCAATTACTGGCGGAAGTCTGAATACGCATTGTTCCTCAACATCTGGTCAATGGTAGCATTCTTATTCTGCGTCATATATTTGTCGACCATCTCGATATACTCCGATTCAAACATAGGTTCACCCACAGCCTTATTCACAGCCCACAGGATCTTACCGATATGCATATCACGGTCTTCCTGGTTCAATACCTTGTCAGAGGGCACCGGATAAAGGCTCAACAGATAGAAACCAATACAATCCGGTACCATATACTTGCGGTCCATCATCTTCTGCTGCTCGGCGGTATAGCCATATTCAGGCTTCTGATAGAGGGGGTAGTTCTTGCCCAGATACTTATCCAGACAGATGCCGATCGTATTGTTACCCACGATAATACTCTGATCCAACGAGCCAATCTGGGCATAGACCTTGGGCACCTCCACATTGGGAATGTTACTCTTCAGGAAGGTGAAGGCGGTAGTCAGTCCCTGATTGATGTCATCCATATTGGCATACTGCTGCTCGGCCTCTGCAATCAGGCTCTGCAGGATAGAGTCCTGATAGAAACGGAGGAACTTGGTGTTGATCTGCTGATCGTCTACTTTACCAATCCGGATCACGTCCTCTATCAGCGTCCGCGTCTGCATCGGGTATACTGTGTTCATCTGCTGCAAGGCCGAGAAATCACCCGTTGTCAGATACAGGCTCTGGATGCGGTCATAACGTTCAACAGTCACCTGTCCGTCTTCTTCTGGAGACGAAAACTGCCATTCGCAACCAAGGCACACGAACAGCGTCAGCAACAACAGATAATAAACCTTATGCACTATAAGCAGAATTTGAAAGCACAGCGACTCATTAAAATCTGTGCAAATATACTAAAAAATATTTTAAAATCCAAATTTTAACCTAAAAAAGATAAAAAATAGTGTAAAAACATGCACATTTTTGTTTATTTGTGTAAAAAAATTAAGAATTTTCGCCGATTTTATCTACTTTTGTGTGCTACTCAAAACAAAACTACAAAAATGAAAAAAGAAATACTTTCAATGGCATTGTTGGCTTTCACGACAGCCGCCCTTGCCCAATCAATGAAACCCCGATATCAGGTCACAAACACATCCGATGTCGATCGCACGGACATCCCTGTCGTGATCAGATATGAGGGAGGCGCCCACAACATCCATTCAGCCAAAGTGATGCTTGGCAATCAGGAAATCCCCTGCCAGCTCGATGACCTCAATCAAGATGGCGTCTTCGATGAACTCTGTTGCCTGGTCGACCTGAAAGCCCATCAAGGTGAGATCCTGGATATTCAGTACAACACGCAGGACGAGCCCATCCAGTATCCTGCACGCGTCTATGCAGAGATGCTCCTGCGCAACGACAAGGTCAAGGAGAAGAACAAGCACGACAACTTCATCGAGTCGATCACGGCCCGTGGTGACTGTGCTAACTCCTATAATATCCAGCACCATCACGGTGTCGACTTCGAAAGCGAGTACAATGGCATCCGCATCTACTTCGACAAGCGCCAGACGCTCGACCTCTACGGCAAGGTCCAGAAGCGCCTCGAACTGAAGGAAACCCAGTTCTACACCTCTAAGGAGCAGAAGGCCGAGGGCTATGGCGACGATGTGCTCTGGGTGGGCAACACCTTCGGACTCGGTGCCTTCCGAGGATGGGACGGACAACAACCCACGATGATCGATCCCGTCGCCAGCCGCACACAGCGCATCATCTCCTATGGACCGCTGCGCACCATCGTCGAGGTGATCGACAAGAACTGGAAGCCCTATGCCGACAAGCCTGCCATCACGATGACCATCCGCTATACACAATATGCTGGCAATCGCAGTACCGATGTCGACGTGTTCTTCGACAAGGACGTGAAGGATTATCTCTTTTCAACGGGCATCATCAACGTCAAGGAATCTGTGGAATTCTCCAATAAGGAAGGGCTGCGAGGCTGCTGGGGTACCGACTGGCCTTCGAGCGACCACGAGAACTTCAAGCCTGAGACCGTCGGACTCGGCATCTGGATTCCACAGCAGTATATCCGCAGCGAGGAACCAGCCAACAAAGACAACTACGCCTTTGTCGTAGGTACCGATGACCGCCATCTGAGCTATAAGGTCACCTATTGCTCCGACAACGAGACCTTTGGCTTCCATTCAGCCGAAGCGTGGTTTGAGTATCTGAAGTTATGGAAAGAGAAGGAAGTCGACCACCCAAGTACACCGAAACCGTATTGATTCAGGGAAGCTGCCCGAAGGTCTTGCGACCTTTCACATAGTATTGCCAGAGCAGGGAGAACGATCTTCGCTCTGGTATCTTTTCAGCCTGACGCGAAGCCTGGATGGCCTGTCTGTCACCCTCGAAGTCCTTTCTCCAACGCTTGAAAGCCCTTCTGGCACGATAGACAGCCTTGAAATCGCCCACGTTACCCTTCAGGATGAGCATCTCCCAGGCAGCCACGTAGTCGAGCACCCAGCGCCAACGCATCACGGGCTGCAGTTCCTCCTCGGGCAGACACTTATAGAGCATCGTCAGGTTATTGCGGAAGTTCAGGAACGTCTTCATCGGGTTCGACTTGGGCAGGGTGCCGCCACCCACATGGAATACGTAACTCTCTGGCAGACAGACAATCTTCCTGCCTTTGATGCGCAGTCGCCAGCACAGGTCTATCTCCTCGTTATGGGCAAAGAAGCGTCCGTCGAGACCACCCGCCTCCCAGTAGTCCTTCGAGCGGATCATCAGCGCAGCCCCCGTCGCCCACAGGATGTCTGTCGCGTAGTCGTATTGGCCGTTGTCGGCTTCCACCGTCTCGAAGATACGTCCTCGGCAGAAGGGGTAGCCGTATCTGTCGAGAAAGCCCCCACTCGCCCCCGCATATTCGAAGCGGTCATGATCTGAGGCCGAGAGCAGCTTCGGCTGACAGGCAGCCACCTCACCGTGATGGTCCATATACTCGATCATCGGCGTCAGCCAGTGGTGCGTTACCTCGATGTCCGAGTTCAGCAGCAGGTAATACTCCGCCTCTATCTCTCTCAATGCCTTGTTATAACCCTCGGCAAATCCCCAGTTCTTCTCCAGCACGATCAGCCTGCACTCGGGGAATGATTCCTTCAGGAATGCCAACGAACCGTCAGTCGAGGCGTTGTCAGCCACATACACCGTCGCCTCGTCGCGCGAATACTGCATCACACTGGGCAGATACGTCCTCAGCATTTGCTCCCCGTTCCAGTTCAGAATCACAATGGCCAACTTCTCCATACGCGCGTACCTTATATAATATATACTATAAACTATAAACCCTCAACGCCTGTTTATCAGCCGTCAGTTCTCCCAGTCTGACCTTCACCAGCTGGTTGTCCAAATCGGGCGTCGCCAACTTTGCGGGCAGTTCCACACGGATATAGTTCTTCGTAAATCCATGCATCGCCTTGCCCCGTGTGGCCTTCTCCAGCAGCACCTCAGCCTCCTGCCCGATATGCCTCCGGTAGAAAGCTTCCGTTTTCTGATCCGACAAGTCCAGCAGCCGCTTCGAGCGCAGCTTCTTGTCCTGATCGCTCACCGTGTAGGGAATGCTCAGGGCCGAAGTCCCAGGGCGCTCAGAATATGGGAACACGTGCAGCTGCGTCACGTCCAGATCGTCGAGAAACGCGTAGGTCTCCTCAAAACACTCCGGTGTCTCACCCCGACAGCCCACCATCACGTCGACCCCGATAAACGCATCGGGCATCAGCGCCTTGATCCGGTGGATCTTGTCAGCAAACAGCTGCGCATCGTAATGTCTGTGCATCAGTTTCAGCACCGTGTCGCTGCCGCTCTGTAGTGGGATATGGAAGTGAGGCATAAACGCACGACTCTCGGCACAATAGGCAATCAGCTCGTCCGACAGCAGGTCGGGCTCCAGCGAACTGATCCTGTAGCGGCTGATGCCCTCCACCTCGTCCAGCGCCTTCACCAGGTCGATGAAGCTTTCGCCCGTCGTCTTGCCGAAGTCGCCGATGTTCACACCCGTCAGCACAATCTCCCGGCCACCCTCCTGAGCCGTCTCCTCCGCCTGCTTCACCAGTGAGGCGATGGTCGGATTGCGCGAGAATCCTCGGGCATAAGGTATCGTGCAATAGGTGCAGAAGTAGTCACAGCCGTCCTGTACCTTCAGGAAGTAGCGCGTGCGGTTACCCTTCGAGCAGCTCGGCGCAAACGACTTAATATCCTTCGTCTTCTTAATATAATAAGGTGTCGTCTTCCACATTCCACCAGTCCAAACCTCCGAGAGATACTGTATCAGGTTCGCCTTCTCGTCCGATCCCAGCACAAGGTCCACACCCTCTATCTTTGCCACCTTCTCAGCCGACAACTGAGCATAGCAGCCCGTCACCACGACGAAGGCACCAGGATGCTGGCGCACCATCCGGTGGATGGCCTGACGGCACTTACGATCAGCCACCTCCGTCACCGAACAGGTGTTGATCAGGCAGATGTCCGCCTGCTCACCTTTCTGCGCCGTTCTCACTCCCATCTCCTGCAGAAGCTTCCCGAAAGTCGAAGTCTCCGAGAAGTTCAATTTGCAGCCGAGTGTGTAGTATGCTGCCTTCTTGCCTTGAAAAGCTGATGTATCGATCATCTTTCCCTATTTACTTTTTTACCTTTTTACTTTTTCGCTTGTCTGTTTGCGGGCACAAAGATAGCGATTTTTTTCTTATTTTTGGCAATTTTTGCAAAAAAAGCATTGAGGGTCAAAAATACACCAAATTTTAACATTTCGTATCTTATTGATTATCAGCGTTTTGCAAAAAAGTTACAAAAAAGGGCAAAAAAAAATCGAAAAAAATGATACGTTGTATTAAAAATATGCTTAACTTTGCAGCGTTTTAATAAACAAATGATTGTTTTACAGATTTAAAAGCTTAGAAAAAATGAAGAAATTGGTATTTATGTTCGTAGCAGTTGTTGCTATCTCTTTCGCATCTTGTGGTAACCAGGCTCCCGCTCCTGTACAGGACACTGACTCTATCGCAGAGGTTGTTGATAGCGTAGTTGACAGCATGGCTGTTGATTCAGTTGCTGCTGATTCAGTTCAGTAATCAGTCGAACTCACTGAGAAAACAAAGACCGCCAGACGAAAGTCCAGCGGTTTTTTGTTTTCCCATAATCGCTATTGCCATCTAAGCTTGCAGCAACGCTACCCTTCTGCGATTGTCCTTTTGCCTCACTGCGAAATGCAGCCAGCAGACTGAGCCATGCTGCTCCTGTGTTTGCTTATTTACTTTTACCTGTTCCATATATAATCATAAAATGTAAGGTGTAAGGTACTTAAGACTTAAGATGGCAGATGGCAGATGGCAGTTTTATTTTTGGATAGGGGGTGATGATGGTGATAGTAATACTATTTATTATATAATATTTTAATAATATATATATTATTAAAATATTAATCTTCATGAAGCCTTAGAAGGTATGGCGCAATATTTAAACTGCCATCTGCCATCTGTACCAATTAACCCTCTTTTTTCAGAACGTGTCTTTTTTCGTGTCTTTTTTGTGATTTAATTTGCAAAACACATGTTTTTTTCGTACCTTTGCATTGTCGAAAGGAAAGATCGGAGAGACGGCCATTAAAGATAAAAATTGTGACCATTAAATCTAGAAATTGCGCGCATTAATGGTAGCAAGATTTTCTCTTAAAGGGCTTG
>JAEETB010000436.1 GCA_016286575.1 Prevotella sp. | reverse complement strand
GAACGTTACAATATTTCTTATCTTGATTTGAGCAATGGGCTGCCACATAACAACGTGAGCGACATCTTCAAGGATTCCAATGGTTTCCTCTGGATTTCGACATACGGTGGCGGACTGGTGCGCTATGACGGATATAGCATGATGGTGCCTCGCCTTGACCTGAACAGCAAGTCGTGCAGGAGTGTGACGGAAGATCCATTCCGCAGACTTTGGGTGGCTTTCGATGAGGGTATAGATATCGTCGACCTGAGAACGATGAAATCGGTGATTCCTGACCATCCTGATCTGAAGAAACTGCTGGCGCAGTCGTCTATCAGCTGCTATCGTGACGATATCGGGCGTATCTGGATAATCAACGACCGTCAGATTAGCCTTGTGACCTTTACACATGAAGGTGAGATCGATAAGATATACGACTATCCCCATCCTTGGAGAATGCTCGATATCGCTATTTGCGACGTCGAGGGTAATGGCAAGCCCTGGGTAGGTATTGAGGAAGGTGTCTATCGGCTGGTGGTGAAAAACGATAAGTTGGTACGTGAGGAGGTCTCTGGCGTCTTAAAATCCCTTCAGGGACGCTACGTCACCGGTATTCTGAAGCGCAATCACGTGGTGTGGATCTCAACCAATTTGGGCCTTTATCGTTATGATCCCTATCAGCAGAAGCTTGATGAGTATCGTCATTCCAATGAACCGGGCGCTCTTTCTCATGTCTTTTTGTCAAGTCTGGCGGTTACTTCCGACAATCGTTTGCTGGTAGGTTCGTTGGGTGGTGTCAATATCTATGACGACCAGACGGACAGCTTTACGGCTTGGACTACTGAAAGTAGCATCCCCTTGAAGAGCGAATTCATTCATTGCATACGGGTGTTCCAAGGCCAGATATGGGTAGGTACAGAGTCAGGAGGTATTGCCTGTCTGTCTCCCCGTCGCTTGTTGTTGCGCAACTCTGTGCATACGTCTGATCCTCGTTCGCTGTCGCCTAATCCTGTCAATGCCATGTATGTCGAGCCTGATGGCCGCCTGTGGATAGGAACAGTTGAGGGAGGTCTCAATCTTCGTGAAGCTGGTTCTACGGATTTCATCCATTATACGACGTCTAATTCGGGTTTGTCGCATAACAGCGTTTCGGCACTTGCAGCCGATAAGCACGGGAAACTGTGGATAGGAACCTGGGGCGGTGGTCTCTGCGTAGCTGACAGACAGGGGGCGCATCAGATTTTACGGGTGGATTTCCCTGGGGATTATCAGTGGCTGACCAGTTTTGTTGGAGCTCTTGCTACAGACTCGATCAATGATGGTTTGTGGATTGGCAGTAATGCAGGCCTGTTCTTCTATGACTTTAAGAGTGGCAGGATTGAAGAGCCGTTTAAAGGCTGTCGTGGCGTGACGGGTAGTATAGGTGCTATTGTCGATCGTGACGGTATCTTGTGGATGGGTTGCATGCAGGGCATGCGATTGGTGGACCTTAACTCTGGTCGCAATGGGCACAGGCCATTTAAGACTGACAGCATATCACATAAGCTGGATGAGCCCGATTCACGTATCGTCGATAAGATATCCTCTTTTTATCAGGCAAAAGATGGTACATTATGGTTAGGCAGTAATGGTTACGGCCTCTACCGACTGGTCAAGGATTCGAAAGACAAAGACAGTCGAGGACATTTTGAGGCTTTGACGACTGAAGACGGTCTGGCCTTTGGAGGTGTCAAGGGTATTGTTGAGGATTTGAATGGACATCTATGGATAACGACTCAGAATGGCCTGTCGGTATACGATCCCAAGACCCAGATCTTCTCTAATTATTTCGAGAACGAAGGTCTGATCAACCAGCATTTCTATTGGAATTCCGCAATTAGGGATGATTCAGGCGTCATCTATCTGGGCAGCGAAGGTGGTTTGATAGAAGTATTGGGAGAGAATGCTGAACCCAGACCAAAAGGCAAGTTGGTGTTTACACACTTAATCGTGGATAATCAAGATGTGACTGCCGATGGTGAATACCTGTCAGAAGATATTTCGATTGCCTCTTCCATTCAGTTGCGCGAGAGCAACCGTTCATTTTCTATCGCTTTCTCAGCCTTGGACTATGGTAACGAGGCTCAGACGATGTTCAGTTATCGGATGAAAGGTCTCGATAAAGACTGGACACCGCTTATGCTTGGCGAGCATTCTGTCCGTTACAGTGCGCTTCCTGCTGGTCATTATACTTTTGAAGTGAGGTGCTTGTCAACGGCTTCATCAGATAATTTTGAGACAGCTTCCATTGAGGTCGTGGTAACCCCCTCTTTCTGGAATAGTTGGTGGTTCCGC
>JAEETB010000073.1 GCA_016286575.1 Prevotella sp. | reverse complement strand
TCTTGACGTAGACAGGCTTCATACCGTCCCAGTTGAAGGTATGATGAACGGGTCCTCCATCGCCCCATTCCTCTACAATGATATTCTTACCCACCCGGGGCAGTCTACAGAATATCTGCGTATAGGGACTCCTGTCACCCCATCGGTAGCCCTTTAGAATCTCAGGCTCAGGGGTGAGACATTTCTTCGCAGGGTCGTAGTCATAGAAGCATACGAAATCGATAAAGGGATCTGTGGGCTTGCCCAAGCGGACGGCCAGCAGCTTGTGGCCGTTGCTGCGATTCCAGAAGCAAGTCTCCATATACTCGCCGTCGGTACCGCCATCGCCAATTCCCGCAAAACCGTTCTTGGTGTCAACGGTCACCTCAAGGGATGTCTCTTCATCGAGTACCACCTTCGAGAGACCTTTCTCCATAGCGGCACGTATCTCACCTACCATCCATGTGGGCCACGTCTGATCGAAGCGCTCGAGCATGATGCCGAAACTGCCATTGATCACGTTGTCGATGGTACGGGTCTTCCAACCTTCCTCAATGACCGTGAGCGGGCAACTCTCGAATTGCTTGTCTTTTTGCTGATCCGGACCGATGTTGCGTCCCTTGATATTTGTATCGAGAGGATTATCTACCCACTTACTCGGACCCTGCAACTGCTCTGCAATCTCAATGGAGCCCAGATTCTGGGTGGGATGATATATCTCACAACCTATCAGATAGAAGGAGTTGTCGAGCCTAAACAAGGGCGCATCACCCCAGTTGGCATAGAAACGACAGTCGGTAAACGTCAGACCCTCATTGCCTACTCCTTCGATGAGCGAATATTCACGGTTGTTGTAGAAGTCGCACTTGTTGAACTTCACAGCCATACAGCTCCTGAGTTCCATGATGCCATAAGTACAGTCGTGTACGGTCGAACTAATCATAGAGAAGTCGGTGGTCTCGATCAGGTCGAGGCCATAGGTACCACAACCATAGAGGTCACAGTCCTTCACCAGGTTCTGTCGTCCGCCTCTCACACCGATAACACCACCCGAGCAATAACCGCCTTCAGTATGGCCGATCGTCAGGTTCTGCACCTCACAATGGTCACAGTTGATGAAATAGAGACAATAGGAATAACGGGGATCGACCTCGATACTGGAATTGCGTTCGCCCTTGATAACCAGACCCGAGAAGTTCAGCAACGCCAACTGACGGCCATCCGTCTCAGATTCACTGACCACCATAGGCTGTTTGGTGATGATGGCCGTAGCGTCGGATGCCCAGCGACGACCGGTCTTCTTCAGGAACAGCTCCTCATTCTCCAGCACACGCGACAGGTTCAAATGAACATTCTTAGCAACAATCACGGTACGATTGTTACCAAGAGCATCGAGGAACTGGGTCTCAGTGCTGACAAGATAGACGTTCTCACCCAGGACCGTCCCAACCTCGTCGGGACCACGTCCGTCATCAGCCAGACCTCCGACATACTGACTGGCGTCGGCTCCATAGCTGCGGAAGGTGTCGGGCACAGTCTCCTCACTCTTGATCAGCTGGATGTTCAGCTGTTCGATGATATGGAGCTTGATGGCCTTGTTATCATTGCCGGGCTTATACCAAGGCTGTTTGCCGAAGTATTCCTGCAGGTCCTTCGACTGGAACTTCCATCCGTGACGGGCAAGGATCTCGTTTCGCATGATGCGCAACTGATCCTTCGAGAAACGTCCGAGATAGGTCGTATTCAACAGACAGTTAGAGAGCTGGTCGCTGACAGGCTGCTGTTCGAGATAGCGCTCAAAGTTGAGACTATGTTCCAGATTATCGGGCGTGAGCGTCATCTGCCACACAGCATCTCCGTTGGGGTTGCGTACAGCAAGGAAGTACATGCCATCCTGACGAATATACTGCACGCGCCAGCCTACCTTCGCACGAAGTGATGCTGCCTCGGTCTCACTGCCTGTGAGAATGTACTCGCCAGACTTCCCTTCAACTTTTGTCAGTTCGAAATGGAAACGGTCCGAGTGCTCGCCTTCGCCATTCATATTCACACTGTTCCCCTGTACATTAGCGGTATAGAGCACAGCACCATCCCACCACTTCGAACCGTTCTGGATGGTCTGGGCCTGAACACCACAAAGGGCAAACAGACACATCACGACCGTTAAAACGATCTTCCTACCATACATCGTTGCTACTTCTCGATAAGCCATAATTTTAATGTTTTTAGTTTACAATTGAGTTCTGTTAATGATATGATGTTGCAAAGGTACATAAAAAAAACCGTCCCGCAAAGCGGAACGGCCTTTTTTTCTTCTTTCTGACTGATATTACTTCAGCAGACTCTTGCTTATTTCAGTTCAGCGAGGTACTTAATGGTGCGAACCATCTGAGAAGTGTAAGAGTTCTCATTGTCGTACCAAGCAACAACCTGTACGAGAGAGTTGCCGTCACCAATCTTAGAAACCATAGTCTGGTTAGCGTCGAAGAGTGAACCGAACTTCATACCGATAATGTCGCTAGAAACGAGCTTCTCCTCAGTGTAACCGAAGCTCTCGTTCTGAGCAGCCTTCATAGCAGCGTTGATACCCTCAATAGTTACCTCACCCTTAACAACAGCGTGCAGGATAGTGGTAGAACCTGTAGGAGTCGGAACGCGCTGAGCAGCACCGATCAGCTTACCGTTGAGCTCAGGAATTACGAGACCGATAGCCTTAGCAGCACCAGTTGAGTTAGGAACGATGTTCTGAGCACCAGCACGAGCACGCTGAACATCACCCTTGCGCTGAGGACCGTCGAGAATCATCTGGTCGCCAGTGTAAGCGTGTACAGTTGTCATGATACCGCTCTGGATAGCAGCGAAATCGTTCAGAGCCTTGGTCATAGGAGCCAGACAGTTAGTGGTGCAAGAAGCAGCCGAGATAACAGTGTCAGCAGGAGTCAGAGTCTTGTGGTTTACGTTGTAAACGATAGTTGGCAGATCATTGCCGGCAGGAGCAGAGATAACAACCTTCTTTGCACCAGCGGTCAGGTGAGCAGAAGCCTTCTCCTTAGATGTGTAGAAACCTGTGCACTCCAGAACAACGTCTACGTCCAGCTTGCCCCAAGGCAGCTCAGCAGCGTTAGGAATAGCATAGATAGTGATCTTCTTGCCATCAACAACGATGAAATCCTCACCAGCCTCAACAGTGTGCTTGTTCTCACCGAACTTGCCACAGAAACCACCCTGAGCTGTATCATACTTCAGCAGGTGAGCGAGCATCTTAGGACTTGTCAAGTCATTGATTGCTACTACTTCATAACCTTCAGCCTCGAACATCTGACGGAATGCGAGACGACCAATACGGCCAAAACCGTTAATTGCTACTTTTGTCATTTTACTTAATTATTTAAATGGGTTTAACCTAATCTTTACCAACTTTTTGATGCAAAAAATGCACTTTTTTTTGTTTCCGAGTGCAAAGTTACAAAAAAATTCCTATATTTGCACAGAATTTATGTCTTAATAAAAATTAAACGTGCAAAATTAGCCCAAAAAGTGCATCTTTATCGTGGTTGTCACTTCAGAGATTGCAAAATGCAGATTACAATTCAATCAATAAACATACGTTTAACATTAAACTTAAAAGATTATGGGATTTATTAAAGAATTCAAGGAGTTTGCCATGAAGGGCAACGTAATGGACATGGCTGTCGGTGTGATCATCGGTGGTGCATTTGGTAAAATTATCAGCTCTTTGGTCGATGACGTCCTTATGCCTGTCATCGGAAAACTGACTGGCGGTGTCAGCTTTGTTGACTTGTTCGTGACGCTGGGCGATGGTAACTACAAGACGCTGGCTGCTGCCAAGGAGGCTGGTGCTGCTGTCTTCGCTTACGGACAGTTCATACAGAACATCGTCGACTTCCTGATTGTTGCCTTCTGTATCTTCCTGATGCTCAAGGGTATCAACAAGATGAACCGCAAGAAGGAAGAGCCTGCACCCGAGCCCGAAGCCCCAAAGGGTCCCACCCAGGAGGAACTCCTTGCTGAGATCCGTGATCTGCTGAAGAACAAATAACAGCAGACCTCGTTTCCTCAAATAACCATCATCCCCGCCCAGACCTGGACGGGGATGATTCTGTTTAGAGGTCACGCTCTACATAAGTGAAGGTCGTATCACCTATCAGGAACGAGGTATTGTGGTACAGCCAAATGCCCTTACCCACATCCAGCGGTTTGTTATTAACGATCACACCCTCCTCCAAGGCCGTCATGCGAAGCGCATCGTTCACCATCTTGATTTCGGCCTGAACTGGTGCCACTTTTCCTTTCAGGTCCCAGGACATCTGCAGGGAGCAGTCGATAGACTTACCGAGAGTAACCACCTCTTCCGGATTATTGTAGAACCATTTGTAGATAGCCACATCCATCTCTTTCACCGCTCCCTTCACATTCAGGAAGTAACGCTCAGACTTCGGAGCCATCGCAGCTACAGCTACAGCCAGTCCCACTGCAAAGAGGATACAGCTGATGAGAATCAAGGCGCGGATATCCAACTGATAGATACCTCGGAACATGAACGACCAAAGATACATTGAGAACACGCCAAGGGCAGCCGCTACGAGCACCAGCGATTTACGCAGGACAACTCTCGTACCGACGGTAGACACATAGGCGATCATGATAGCCATCATGGCCCAGGGAATCCAGTCGAACAGGAACGATAAGGCTCTTAATTCAAAAGAGTAGGTAATGGTACCGATAAGCATGAAGATGAGATAAGATGCCACACCCACGATAAGTGCACGCAGGAAGATATTAACCAAAAGACGCTTGAGTTGTTGTCTTCTGACGGCCAATACCGACATAGCCAAGGTGACGAAGAAGCCCATGATCAGTCCGAAGGCAGGCATGTGGCGCGACTGGTCTCCCTGGAAACCAAACACTGCCGAAGTACCTATGACTTCCAGTCGAGCCTGTCTCATCTGAGCTACCAGCTCCGCATTGCTCATGGAATAATTCGTCGCATACAACATATAGAACAGCCATGAGAGGAAAGCGGCAACGATGGCCAGCAAGGTCCACTTCATATAGAACGAGGAATTCTTCGAATCAAAGAGGTTCTTATGATTATAATAATGTGTACCATGCTTACAGTTCCTGCCAAACTCAGGACAATGATAGTCGTTTTCGTCCCAGCAAGACTTATGCATCACATGTTCGCACTTGGCCACGACCTCATCGCCGTCTTCGAAGGGTGCCTTACAGAAATAACAGGTCTTGTCGATATACACATTTCCAACGCTCATGTTAATGCCCCTGATATACTTCACCACATATTTACGTTTGAACAGCAAATAGCGGACGTAAGGTATTGCAAATTGGAATATCACATAAACAAGCATGAATATGAATAAAGCCAGAGCGAGCCCCTGAACGAACACCCATAAGACCGGATAGCCGTTGACAATAACGGGATTATAGGCATTACCCAGGAAGAGAGCACAATTGGCCCAACCAATCAGGCTATCGTTTTTCTTCGAATAGACCTCTATCTTCATTTCGTGGGGATTACCACGATATACCTTGCCGTCAGGATTCTCAAAAACAAACTCATTGGCAATAAACGGCTCTTCACCAATCCGCAGGATAGAATTCTTCAGTTCTACCCAGTCGTAGGTCTTCTGATAGACACCATAGTAGTTCTTACACAACACCTGAAGGACATTGGTCGCCTGGTCACTCTCAATCATACCCGATTCGGAGAAATGCACACACTGAATACTCAACGAATCACCGGCTGTGGGCTTCTCTCCCACCAATTGTTCCTCCAATTCAAAATGATCAGGATCAAAAGGCTCATCAGTATCTGAATAGACTTTGTCGTCAGAGAACACAACCAGACTCATCTTCTGTTTAGGTGCCCACACACCGACTCTGTCTTGCATCTCCTTCTTCTTCAACAGGATGGAACGGTACAGATACTTGATGCTGTCGGAATAGGAAACGAAATAGTTGTTCAATACGTAATCTGTAGGCACCATCGTTTCGGAAACCTCCTTGCCATGCATAAACGACACATAGAGATTGGTGGTGAAGACCGTCATCATTTCCTTCACGGTGTTGCACTCTCTGTCAACAACCGACTGAGGTAAATTCAGGTCAACCAGGACATTCAACTTGACATTGCGCCGTTTCACCTCATCACCTTCACTATTGATGACCTTGACCAAGCGAGGACGCCCCTTAGAAGTATTCTCAATTCCACTGATCACCTCATAGCCCTTCACATAGACCTGACTGGTATCCGTAAAAGAGTAAGGTCCCATACCACGAACGACACTGGTAAAGAGTCTGAACATCTTGTAGTCTGGCGAGAACTTGATACCGACGACCTTCATCGGGTCGGTATTCTGCGCCTCATCATCGGAAGAGTCAGCACTAAACATCTCGTCGAGATTGATATTGTCTTCAGACATCTTCTCATCGCAACTGACGTACATAAATGCCACCAGTGCGATCAATAGTAACCGGGTTATTTTCATCTTCATATCCATGTTCTTATCTTTAGATGGTAGGATAAGTTGTATCCTTACCATTATTCTTCAACATATCGTTATACTTCTTCAGATTCGCTGCCTTATCCTTGTAAGCCTTGAACTTAGACCAAATGCCATTGACGAACATTAATATGATCGCCACAGCAGCCAGTCCCATCACATAGTCCTTAATGCGTTGCATCCAGGGTTTGTACTCCAGCGCCTGTACCTTTTCCGACACACTCTTCATGATGACATACTGCTCATCAAGCGTTTCCATCCTGGTATTCAGCGTAGGGACCAGTTCACTCGCGGCCTTAGCCTGCTCAAAGTTTGTCTGAAGTTCTCCGAACACCACCTGTTCCTTGGCTTTCACCTTCTCCAACATAGGACCGAACTTCTTCAGAAGCGACAGTTTATAAGCTTTCGTATAGAGTTTCTTGTATACGTCTACATGGCTGATGATAAACTTGTCAGCAGAGGCAAACTTGGCTATGGCATCCACCTGCTGCGTCCTCAGGTCAAGGGTGTCCTTGACCGTTTGTTTCAACTGTTCCAGATTAGCCACCTCTTCCATCAGTTCCTCATCTGCGGCAATGTCCAACTGTGATGCCTGATAGTAGGTGCTCCACTTGACATCCAAGGCATTGTACGACTGGTTGAGATAGTTGATACGATCCTGAAGGGTCACAACAAGCGTTGGTGATATAGCAACATTTTCATTGAGCGAGATCTTCATCTGCTCCACCATATACAACTGGTTAAGGTCATCCACGAACAATGTCAGACGAGCCTTGATTTCAGACTTAATAGCCAACGAATCTAATGAGGACATAGCAGGAGTATCCTGAGCACGAACCACCACTGCAAGCAACAATGCCCACAGCGTCAGTTGTATGTATCTCAGAGTGTTCCTCATCTTCGTATAGCTCATCACTTATTATTACCCTTGCATGTATTGTTAAAGTAGCGCTCAGCGGCTCTGAACATCGAGATGGCCTGTCTCTGTGCCTGGTTAGAGCCCTGACGGTTGCCAATGATGCCATTGACCTCATCAATCAGTCCCTGTCCTGAGCGTATCAGGTCACGACGCTCGTTGGCATCCTTGCTGATCAGCCAGCGTGATACAGTACGATCAAGCTGTCTGGCCTTCATCAGGATCACCTTACCATTGTCCGTAGGAAGACCTAATTCGCCGCCAGTACTATCATCCTGGGCTAACACGCAATGAATTGCCTTCACGGAGTCTACATACTGATTATACACGTCCCATACCGACGACAGATCCGGACATGGCGTAGTGTCGGTCTTGGGGGGATACTGTTCGAGAAGATTTTTCTTCAGGTCCTCAAAGGCTTTATAGGCTTCCTGTGACAAGGCCTTACCACCACCGTAGTTTTTCTTCAGCGTATTAAAGCTCGTCGTCAGACCTTCCAAAGCTTTCTGCGACGAGGCAATCTCATCACCAAAGCCCAGACACGGGTTACGCTGGATGGTAACCTGGTACTCAATGTTCACATCGCGCCCAAAAGGAATCTCATAAAGGTTATACTTCTTCTTTTCGGTCTTGTCCATCAGGAAGATGTCGTGGAGTGAGAAGGTCACCAGATTACGTTTGTTCAGGATGTCGAACGTCTGCGTGATATAATCGTTCACCATACTATACTCCTGAGGAACCGGCTGCAGACCGTCATAGTCCATCCAACGCTGGAAGTAGAAGGTTTTACGAGGCTTGGGAACCGTCGACTTGAATAATTTGGTAATACGGTACTTATCCTTCGGATCATAGGTGACGACGTAAGGCAACTGGTCGGGACGTATCTTATGGCCCTTCACCAGTGGCTTCAGTCTGACACGATCCCAGAATACGAAAATAGTACGATAGGAAATCAGACTGACTGACAGTTGGTTGGCATCCTCATCGAACACGAACTTCACCATCATATCCATATCCTTCGAATCCACCTTCAACGACAAGTGATCCGTATACGACTGTCCCTGGGCCACCGTAATGGTCCTGACTGTCTGAGCATGAAGCCCGAGCGCCATCAGGCAACCCGCCATCATGAGGATGATCTTCTTGATATTCATATGTCAATTTGTCTTTTGTTCAAAATATATCCAGCCGTTCGGCTCTCCCTGATGCCTCACCCACGCAGCCACCTTCAGGTCTTCAGGATAGGGCGGCTCCATGATGGCATGGTAGGTATCGTATCTCAGATATGAGGCGACCCTTTCTACGCCCCACAGCAGATCAGTATAGGTATCTGCCATATTGATGCACACTTTCCCAGCAAACGCTCCGAAGTAACGGATGTTAGGATGCCAGGGATGCGGTATCGGTTGTCCTGATGAATCTACAGTCAGGAAGTTCAGCGACGGAGGTGCATCCACACCTGGGTAACCCGTCGGGAGTTCCAGCATCATCTGATAGCCAAAGGCAAAGTACGGTTTATTCTCCACACCCACCTCATTCAAACGGTCCTCATGTTCCACACCGCAGATGCTTCTCAGATGATAGTCTATCAGATATGTTGTCGGCAGTCCTGCACCATTCCTTTTGATGATGCTGAGAGAGATGTCCTGACGCGCTGCCAGTTTCTCTTCCAGTTGCCGCCACTCATACAACAGACGACGGTTACGTCCGCTGAGCTGACTGGGATCATACTGATGACTCTCAAACTCCTTCATCCCTTCAACGTTGTCTTATCAACCCGGAATAGGATCCGGCACGAGGTATACCAAATCACCGTTCTTCACATTATAGTCGGACAGCTTCTGATCTTCACGGCCAATACGCGGGCGCAGCACTCTTACCTCATGGACCTCAGGATCCTCCTTGCCGAAGAAATAGTCAAGAGGTGCACCCGTCTGGTCGATAGACGGGAAGTCAAAAATCAGGCGACCGTCCTCACCGATGGAGTGACGCAGATTATCTATCAGCGTACTTAACGGTGCGTCAGGATTCACAACTTTGAATCTGACGACTTTGTTCTTGTATGAAATGTCCAAAAAGAAATCTTCCATATCTTATTGATTTTGCTTATCTATCTGAATGGTTACTTGTATCGGGTAAATATTGGTGGACCTGACACTCATCATGGCGCGCATCAGCGCTTCTGTCTGAGGAATCTTCTCCTCAAAGCCACGACGGATGAAGGCATTGTCGTTCAATACGATCTCCACCAGGATCTCATAGCCCACATCCGAGCGCTCCTGCTGAAGACGGTGGCTGACAGTCACCTGTTTGATCATGCTACGGGTGATACCGTAATGTGACTGAAGTTCCGCATAGCAGAACAACTTCATGTCGGCAGGAGTCACCAGACGGTCGTTGGTGGTCAGGTAATAACGGGTCAAGGTCGACTCCTCTATCCGGTCGATCATCTCGTCACTACCGGGCACAGGCGTTCCAATTTGACGGGTAGCCGCATTATCGAATCCATTAGGCACTTGGAATACGCTCTCATTTGTCAGCTGTGAATTGACGGCTGAACCCAGCGTGGTCACATACGACACAGAGATCGATGCCGGCAGGTGCTGTTTGTCAGCCTCTGGACGGAGCATCAGATACACTCCTGGCACACGCTGTTCGAGATCGGCCCGGGCTGAGTCTCTCATACGAATCAGAATGTCGATCAGATTCTGCATAACCTTGTCGCTGGCTTCCTCACGAAGGTTCGAGAAAGCATAGAAATCTGTATAGTACCTGCTGATCAGAGTGTTCAGCAACGACACCAGACTACCTTGGTTAAATCGGTCGACAGCCACTTTTCTGACCTCAATAGGCATTCTACCAAATATCTGATCCGTAGACGGACGCAACATGTGCATGAACTGCTGGCTGACACCGTCGTTTTCCGAACTCGGACTCTGGAATCCTGTCACACGGACGATAGGCGTGGTAGCCGAGATATCGACGGTGTGTACATTGGCATTCACGAGAATAACGCTGTTCAGCGACAGGTTGTTACGGTCGAAGAGGAAACCGTCCCTGATTCCCGTAAACTCAAACACCAGGTCGATGCTGTCCGTCTCGGACGGAATATATTTACTGCCCTGATGCTTCTTGATGTAGTAAAGACGGATATTCTGCCGGCCAAAGAGATCCATACAGCTGGCAGCAGCCCTATAAGTCTGGTTATGGTTATACATGATACTGTCGATGTTGAAACACGACATGAGGGGAAGTTCAGAAAGATCCCATGGGCTGATTAGAGGCAGCAACTGTCCTTTGACATATAGTCTGAGGTTCTTGAAGTTCTGGTTCCTGATGGCAAAGCAGAAACCAGACAAGTCCGAGACAGGGCTGTCAAACTTCAGCGTCACCTTCCATCGGCGACCGTCCATTCTCACCACCGAACGGATAGATGCATTCAGCACCCTCGTTTGAAGAAGCGAGATAAAACGGGCATCGATGTCGGGCAGCGTGAACACATGCTGTTCGCTCAGTTCCAGGTCGCTTATTCCCGATTGAAGTGAAGTCTCTATGACGGCAGTAGCCGGAATCGCATGACCCACCTCATAGGGTGTCAGCATACGGGCGAAGTCATTCAGCACATCCGACTTCATCTGCTCCAGGAAACTCTCCGTCTCGTTCGACTGGTAGGCCAGCGCCGTTATCAAAAGCGAGAAGACGGGATCCTGTTCGATGCCTTCAAGCTGATCGCCATGATCGCTCTCGCGCCAGATGCGAATCGCCTCGCGCATCAGCTCATCAGCCCTCTGTTTATTCTCAAATATCGTTTGCTTCATAATTCCTTAGTCATTTATTTCCATACTTTCAGCGTACTAGTAAACACATAGTCTTCCTTGGTTTGGATGATAACACCCTTAATGGTGACGTAGATCAAACGCTCTTCACGGATATAGGTCATCGTCACGGCGACGTCGCTCAGACGCTTCTCGTAGTTTTTCACCACTTCCTTCAGCTCGGCGGCAAAGGTGTTCATATTCTTTGAAGAACCAGAAATCTTCTTGTTGTAGACATCCTTGATACCACGATCATACATCGTGTCACCCGAATTATAGATGACTCCTTCATGCTCGTCGAAGATCTCAAAGCGCATGTTATTGAACACGAAACCGTATTCTGGATCCGACATGTTGTTGTAACGGGGCGTAGTCAGCAACATGTACAGCGACTCGTCGAGCGATTTCTTCAGGCTTTTCTCTCTGGCAAAGCCTTTCTTCTTCACCTCCAGGGGGATCGATAGGAACGCCATAGCTTACTAAATTAGTGGTACAAACTTCTCGTCTTCGGGCTCCGGCACGTAGAGTGCGTTGAAGAGGTGCT
>JAEETB010000435.1 GCA_016286575.1 Prevotella sp. | reverse complement strand
GCCGTACCATAGGGTGTATAGGGCATCCCCAGACGACGACTCAGTTCGAAGGCCAACAGATTTCGCATCAGGGTCTTGTCACCGTAGTTATTGATGAGCGTCCATTTCTTGGCCTTGGCAGGTGCATTGAGCACGTGCTGCTTCTCATCAAACTTGATGCGATAGGGCTTCTTATCGAAATTACGTGAATAGTTGCCTCTTTCGCGGATGGAGCCTGGCTCAGAAAGCAGCTTAGTGCCATTCTCAGAGATAATGGTCAACTGCGAAACGATCTCATGCTCCTTGTCATAAGGTATCTCGTCATTGAGCGTATGGATACTGACCGTGGGCAGATTGGTGACCTGATAGAGACGGGTATCGTCTCCCTCGCCCTGATGACCATAGAAAGCCAACTCTGCAACATTCTTATTGGCATTGGCTGGTCTGACGAAACGGACATAACGGAACCCTCGCGAACAATGGACATCGGCATAGGTCATCCTGCTGTTAGCGGGCTTTTCCTCAATCATAAAAAGAGGTAGGGCATCCATAAAGTCTGCACGATTGGCACCCTCGAAGACACCCAACACAACAG
This sequence comes from Prevotella sp., assembly GCA_016286575.1. Lineage (GTDB taxonomy): Bacteria > Bacteroidota > Bacteroidia > Bacteroidales > Bacteroidaceae > Prevotella. The sequence continues at coordinate 1,751 of JAEETB010000435.1, read as the reverse complement.
GACTCGCCACCTGGCTTTCGACGCTAGGCGCCCACCCTACCCTGGTAATCACATGAGGACGCCCCAAATCAAGACCCATCCAGACATGGCCTGGGTCGCTAATCTCTGAACCTGTCAACTGGTCATCGGCGTGGACAACTGTCGCACAAAACGTAATCAGGCATAAGACCGCTACAGAGAACCTACCCATCATTTCTCACGGTACTTCTTGATGACGCTATAGGCCTGATAGAGACCGAGTTCACCTGCTTTCGACAAGTCCTCAATACCTTCAGAAACCTTCTTTACATAGATACGTGCCAAACCACGATTATAGTAAGCCTCAGCCAGATGCTCCTCGAGAGAGATGGCATGGGTATAGTCATCAATGGCATGGAGGTAATCCTGCCGCTGAGCATAGAGATTGCCTCGATTATAATAAAGGTACGCATTACGAGGTGACTGCTGGAGAGCGTCCGAGAGGTCACCCAGCACATTGGCTGATTTCAGATCGATATTCGTACCCTGAGAGGCATTAAACTCATTGATCTTAGCCTGACAGACGGCCCGTTGCCAATAAGCCAACGACGAGGCTGAATCAATCTGCAGGTATATACTCAAGTCATCGATGGCATTATCGAAATTCTGGATGGTGCTGTAGGCAATAGCCCTCAGGAAAAGCAAAGACTTGACGTCCTGGGTGCGCTTGGTGGCATCAATAGCCGTACTGAGGGAGTCGATATAGGCAAAGGTCTGCTGCATACGGGCCTCATTCAGCTTGGCCTGATCACAGGAGACATAGATGGTTCGTGAGCGTGACTGGCTGTTGAACATCTCTACAGAGTCCTCATAGGGCATCTCGCTCTTGACGGCATCCTCCGGACGGGTAAAGGTCAGCCCATACATCGGAAGGAAAGCCAGATCAGCCTTGCGGTTCTGCACGCGTCCACGGTAGTCACTCTTGTACTCATGCTCCACTTCCTGCTCGTCAGCGACAACAATCTGGTTATACTTCTCCAGATCTTCATCACTCCGCTTACGCATCTGCTTCTTGGAGAGACGGGGTTGATTGCCATAACGCTTGTCCATCTGGGCCTTCAGAATACGAAACTCATCAAGCTCTGCCTGCTTGGTGTTACCCAAACGACGATAACACGAGGCACGGTGCTGAAGACCAAACCAGAAATTCGGATATTCCTCAATGACCTTGGAGTAGTCGCGGATGGCTGCACGGAGATTACCTGTCTGCTCCAACAGCAAGGCACGATTGAAAAGGGCCATCAGATTATTGGGTTCCAGTTTCAACACGAAGTCAAAGTCCTCGATACCTCTGTTATCATCACCCACCTGGGCACGTAGCAAACCACGGTTGTAATGACCCAGGAAATTATTGGGATCGAGGTCAAGGGCCGTATCGTAGTCGGCCATCGCACCTCGGAGATTGTTCTGATTATAACGTGCCAACGCACGGTTGATATAGTTGCCTGGATGTTTCGGCAACAGATGGATACTCTTGCTGAGGAACTCCTCTCCCTCCTTCCATTTCTCGCGGGACAGACTGATGACAGCCCGTTCTGCCCAGATACCACCATCATAGGGATCGAGCTCCAGACTCTTGTCAAGTGCCTTCACGGCTTTCGTCGTATCTTTCTGCAACAGATAGACCTCTGCCTGCATCGAATAGGCACGGGCATATCTAGACCAACGGGTCAGCATCGTATCGATCTCCAACATCGCACGGTCATAGTCCTTCTCCTGAATCAGACAGAGAA
>JAEETB010000434.1 GCA_016286575.1 Prevotella sp. | reverse complement strand
TTAATACCGTCTGTCAGATTCATTTCAATCTTCTTGAGGATGTCCTGATTCGAACTGCCTGCTTTTGGCTGAATCTCCACCAAAGAGGTCATCTCCTCCACTTTAAAATAATGTTCCATAATCTTTTAAATTTTATTAGGGGTTAAAAATCATTGTTGTTGCAATTTCAAATTTCCGGGTGCAAAAATACGCCGTATTTTCATTGGGGAAAAAGAAACCTTTTTACCTAAAAGTTAAAGTTTATATTTCTCCACAATCTCCCTAATCTTTACCAGTAATGCGTGTTGTTCATTCTCTATTCCCTTTCCTATATATTTTCTGTACGGGCTGTCTTTTTCTGTTTGTTCCAGTAATTTATGAAACTTGTAGTCGCTATATTGTTCATAGACACCCTTCTCGCGCAACACGCCGATAATGCGCATTAGATTATATTTGTCGAAATCCCGACAGATCTTCGCCTTATTACTGGGCGTTAGGAACAATACAAATTCATCACAAGCTAATATTCGCTCCCATAGTTCATCTACCGATGAAAAGCATTTAGGGGTAGCAAACACTTTGATACGCCCGACATACGCACGTACCTTTATAATTATTTGTTCCTTACTGACCTCGTTTTTGCTCGCGTCAATATACAATCTTCCCTCTCGCGCAGCCGCCATCAACGCCTCCACGTCAAAGTCCTCAGGACGGACTTGTTTCATTTTCTTGTTCATAATCTCCGAGTTTGTTGTTTATTCAACTTGTGAGTGAGAAAGCTTTGAAACGGCCGGCCCGTTGAACTCATGAGACTTCTCAGCTCACATCACTCGGATGATTTTATGTTTGAGGTTTACCACCTCACTGCAAAGATACATCAAGCGCCCAGAAAATGCAAGGGCATATATTTTTCACTTATCTTTTCTTACTTTTTCTCTTATACATCTGCAAAGGTAAAAAAGATTTATCAAAGACTTTTTGCGTTTAATATCACTTAAATATGGCGCATAAAAAAGCGGAACCAGTGGTTGCTGATTCCGCCTAAGAAATTCATCTTTATATTTATACTTATTTATTTTTTTCCTAGCAGGTGACCTTAAATGCCGGTTCGAGTTCTGGTAATAGTTCTTCTATCATATCTTGCAATTTTGACCATGCTCTATACTTCAGTTTTTCAGCGGCAGTAAATACCAATTTCTTAACATTGTTTCTCCAGTTGGAAAGTTTTTCGATGGCATCTTGCACAGTCCTTAATGCAGGAATTTTGAAACCTTTGATATGTTTAACCAGCAATTGCCAGTAATATCTAATTTTACCCATGCAACTCTCCGTCTTTAGCAGAGCAAACAAAGCCAGATAGTAGCAAGTGATTAGCTGAAGCGGCTTGTCTATATACCTAACTAACCGTTTACCAATTGTCTTCAATAGGGACACCACCTTCCAGTCGGGTAATAGTGCGCACACACGTGTCACCTCAGGACGCCCGGGGTTCTCATGTCTCCTATCACGCTTACTATTAATTGATACTGGCTGTTTTTGATAACTAATCAGTATATGTGCTATTTCATGCTGAATATCAAATAATGTCATGCCATCCTTGATATCCAGATGGTCAATGATTCTACTAACAGTACACAAGTCTGCTGTTTGATTAGTACTATCGAACGCCTTACGGATAGCGTCCATAATCTTGTCATGTGAAGAGCGGATTATTAAATCGTCGCACTTGAAGCTTTTAAAATTTTGAATTTCCATATATTTTGTGGAATGTTGCGATTGTTTGTGTACAACTTGTCGGGTACTTGTGGGGTACCTGACCCCTTATATCATTCAGAGTGCTGCAGCAATTCTTGGAATATCTTTCAGACGCTCCAAGAAAGACTTGTTGCGCTTGGCAGAAAGAAGGTTGTAGTCTGTTTGCAACGCCAGCAGCGGAGCTGGATCAAGCCCCAATGCCTGACCTATCAGCAAAGCCATTTCAGCACTCAACGAGCGCTTGGCATTCAACAACTCGTTCAGCTGACTAGCAGGCACGTCTATGCTCCTGGCCAACTGGCGCTGGCTGATACCACGAGCCTCCAACTCATCCTTAATAACCTCACCAGGATGTGTCAGATAGTGCGGTTCCAAATTGTTCGCAATCATGCGATCGTCAATTCCTTCTACATGTACCATAATATCTATCATTTATAATGGTTTGACAATTCCGTTATACTCACCACCTCTGCTATCGTCTTGTCGCCATCAAGAATCTCGCGGAACTCAATCCTGTATTGGTCGTTGACCCTTACCGATGAAAGCCCCTCCTTATCTCCATGCAGTGCCTCGTAGTGCAGACCACCATATT
>JAEETB010000433.1 GCA_016286575.1 Prevotella sp. | reverse complement strand
ACTTTCTCATTTTCATATCCTGTTTAGTTTAAGTTAATAAGCAATGTTAATTCTTGGTGCAAATATACTGATTATTTTGAAATAATTACTATCTTTGCAAATAAATTAAATGTATTTATGACTAAAAAGCTATTCGTATTATGCGCATTGAGCCTGATGACGGCTCTCGCATGGGGACAGAGTCCTGTAGTTAAGGTTGAAGGTGGACAGGTGCAGGGCGTTGCTTCTGCATCGAGTGGTGTAACCGTGTTCAGGGGAATCCCATACGCAGCACCTCCCGTGGGCAATCTCCGCTGGAAGCGTCCGCAGCCCGTCGTGAAGTGGGAAGGTGTAAGAAAAGCTGACACGTTCAGTAATATCTGCTGGCAGCCTGGTAATGCTGTCGGCACGTTCTACGGCAATGAGTTCTATTGGAAGGAGAATACCGTACAGAGCGAGGACTGCCTGTATCTGAACATCTGGACACCAGCCAATGCCGTCGGGCAGCAAGACAAGAAACTGCCTGTGGCATTTTGGGTGCATGGCGGTGCCTATTTCAACGGCTATGGCCATGAGATTACGATGGACGGCGATGCATGGGCCAATCGTGGTGTAATCCTCGTCACCATCAACTATCGTCTGGGTATCTTCGGCTTCCTTGCCCATCCCGAACTGTCGGCAGAGACACCAGACGGCACATCGGGCAACTATGGTACCTACGATCAGGTGGCAGCTCTGAAATGGGTGCATGAGAATATCGCGCAGTTCGGCGGCGATCCCAATAACATCACCGTTCTCGGACAGAGTGCAGGGGCAGCCAGCATCAAGAATCTGGTTTCATCGCCCTTGTCGAAAGGCATGATCAAGAATGCAATCATTCAGAGCGGTGGCGGTATAGGCTCGTTCGGCACCTCTGACGATAGTCAGAAACAGGCTGAGACAACGGGCAAGACCTTTATGGATAAGTTTGGCTACACCTCTCTGAAGAAGATGCGCGCTGCATCTGCCGAGGAACTGCTCAATCATTTCAAGGCAGAGGGAATGGGACTCTTCAGGCCACACATCGACGGCATTCTGCTGAAAGAGAGCTTCGACGATGCCGCCAGAAACCAGCATCTGGCCAATGCGGAATACATGATTGGCTGTACACTTGACGATATCCGTCCGATGGGCAAGCAGATTGATGAGTTCTGTTTCTTGCGCGACTCACTCGACCGTCGTCCCGCCTATCAGTATCTTTTCGCCCGCAAGTTGCCTGGTACACACGACGGAGCCTTCCACTCTGCCGAACTGTGGTATATGTTCCACACGCTCAACCGCAGTTGGCGCCCCATGACGGAGGCAGACTACAAACTGGCCGATGAAGTAATGGACTGCTGGACGAACTTCGTAAAATATGGCAATCCCAACAAGCCAGGCAGCGAGACCTGGCATCCATTCACACTGGCCAATCCCTACGTCATGACGTTTAATATTCAATAAAAATACTTCATCCCTCACATTTTCTTTGGAAACGCCTTTGTAGAAAGAGTTTCGGGATGTGAGGGATGTTTTTGATCCCTCACAAATCCCTCACTTATCCCTCACATCGTCAGGCAACTCTCAATGGAATGACCTCGTAGAAGGGCACATGCGAATGGTCCTTGTAGCTGAAGCCAAGAGCCGAAATAATCTTCCCCAGCCTTACTTTATTTCCCATCGTATTCTCCAGAGTCGGGTAGTCCTTCTGCATCATGCCAATCAGCTGGTCACAGTTCATCGTCTTGGCCACCTCACCCTCATTCGGCTTACGGAAGCAGGCAGCAAACATCTCCCCGATGTCCTTCTTCTCCATGAAATCCTGATTCAACTGCTGAATACGGGCTACCTCATCATTGTTAAACCAGTAGGGAGCCTTCTGCATTTTCACCTCATAAACCACCTGCGCATAAAGCTGACCATAGTCGATGTCGCCAGTATTGTCGATCATCTGACCATCAGGAATCAGGAGGCAGATATATCGACGGCTGCCAGTAGCATCCTTCAGCGGATGACGGTTGTTGGTGGTTGCCACGAACGAGGCGAATCGAGGACGATCCTCCTGAGTGCGTCCAAAAATCGGGCGACCGTTTACCTTGCTGACAGACAATGTCTGCTTCAGCGACGACTGCTGGGAAGGACGGATGGCATCGAGCTCGTCGAGATTGACGAAGAGATTGTTTGTCAGCGCCATCTCCTTATCAAACTTATTCGCCAGGTTCAGATGGTCGAGATAGTACTCACGCAGGTTTACAGGCAACAGTCGACGCACGAAAGTGGTCTTTCCGCAACCCTGAGCTCCAATGAACGTAGGCACACACTCGTTTCCATGCAGCATATCCA
>JAEETB010000072.1 GCA_016286575.1 Prevotella sp. | reverse complement strand
TATTACTTGCAGAGTTTACACCCATCGCATTTATTGAGTTCACCACGGAAGCGCTTCTCCACGAGGTAGTGAAGACGGTCGCGCAAAGGTTCCAGCTGCATTTTGTCAATCACCTCGTTGATAAAGGCATTCTGAAGAAGCAGCTTGGCCTCATTGAGTGAGATACCTCGCTGGCGCATGTAGAAGAGGGCTGCATCGTTGAGCTGACCTACCGTCGAGCCATGAGCACACTTCACATCGTCGGCATAGATCTCCAGCATCGGCTGGGTATACATGCGGGCCTCCTTGGTGGCAGTCAGATTCTGATTGGTCATCTGCGAACTCGTCTTCTGGGCACCATGTTCTACCAACACCTTACCAGCAAAAGCACCTGTTGACTGATCATCGAGCACGTATTTATAGAGCTCGTTCGAGGTGCAGTGAGCCGCCTTGTGGGTAATCAGTGTATTATTATCTACATGCTGCTGCTTGTCGGCAATCACACAACCATAACACTGGCACTCAGCACCCTCGCCGCTGAAGGTCAGGTCGAGCTTGTTACGGGTGATACCATTATGCAAGGTGATCACATTATGGTTCACGCGACTGTCGCGTTGCTGGTCGATGTAGACATTGCTGATGCGGACATTCTTATGATGTGTCTCCTCCATACAATAGAGATCGAGCGAGGCATTGTTGCCTACATAAGCCTCAATCACCTGTGTAGCGAGGAAGTTCTTATCATCTGCGGCATGGTCACAAAAGAGCATCTTGATTTCGGCACCCTCTTCGAGCACGATAAGCACACGACGGTTTACCATCAGGTCAGGCACTATGCGCTGAGCATTCTGAGGGGTGGCCTTGAGAATATTGATGACCTGAATAGCACGATCCACTTTGACGTGCTTGGGCACATATACCAGCATGCCATCCTGGGCCAACATGGTGTTAAGAGCCGTGACAGCATCATCGCTGGTCTTGGCCTGCTTGGCGTAGTATTTGGCGATGAGCTCAGGATAATCACGCAGAGAGCCAACAATCACCCCTTCGGGCAGATGGCCTTTAGGCTTATCGTCGTGATAGAACATATCGTTTACCACGAAATAAAGACTCGTACTCAGGTTGGGCACATCGCAACGGAAAGCCTCATAGGGATCAACAGGAATCTGAAGACGATTGATATTGACACCATAATCAGGGACAAAAAGCTTCTGAATATCAGTATACTTATAGCGCTCCACCTTCTTTGAAGGAAAGCCTTGAGCCTTAAAGTCCTCAAAAGCCTGATCACGAACAACATTCATCGCCTCGGGCGCATGATCGAAAATCATCTGCCGAGTCTGCTCGTAGAGTTCAATATATTGTTGCTCGCTCCCCATTACTCTTCTCCGATTTCTTCCTTAATCCAGTCGTAGCCATGCTCCTGAATCTCCTTGGCGAGTTCAGGACCACCAGTCTTGACAATCTTACCTTTATATAGTACATGAACGAACTGTGGACGGATCATCTCCAACAGACGATCGTAGTGGGTTATCACGATGCAGGAAGTATCAGGTGTCTGCAGTTTGTTCACACCCTCAGCCACGATACGCATAGCATCTACATCAAGACCAGAATCCGTCTCGTCGAGGATGCTAAGCTTCGGCTCCAGCATCGCCATCTGGAAGATCTCATTGCGCTTCTTCTCACCACCACTAAAGCCCTCGTTCACGGAGCGGTTAGCCAGCTTAGAGTCGAGCTCGACAATCTTTCGCTTCTCGCGCTGCAGTTTCAGGAACTCTGCTGCATTCATCGGATCCAAGCCCTGATACTTACGCTTCTCATTGATGGCTGCCTTCATGAAGTTGGTCATCGACACACCAGGGATCTCCACAGGATACTGGAACGAGAGGAACAATCCCTCATGGGCACGATCCTCGGGCTTCATCTCCAGCAGGTTCTTGCCATTAAAATATGCCTCGCCCTCAGTCACCTCGTAGAGCGGATTACCCACGAGCACAGCACTCAAGGTTGACTTGCCAGAACCGTTTGGACCCATGATGGCATGCGTCTCGCCATCGTTAATCACGAGGTCGATGCCTTTTAATATCTCTTTATCGCCAATCTTGGCGTGTAAGTTCTTAACCTCTAACATCTATTTATTTACGAATTTACGATTTGACAACTATAGGAATGCATATCGGCAGATAAACAATACGGCCAATAGGATGGTGGCCCAGTTCATGTTGTTACGCTCGTCCTTATCTTTCATTGTACACGACAACAGGTGGATAAGCACGTACGAAATCACACCCATCAGGATACCGTCTGATATACTATATGTAAGCGGCATCAGCACAATACATACAAAGCAAGGAATACCCGTAACATAGTCAGAGAAGTCAACCTTACGGATATCATGCATCATCATCACACCAACCAAAATCAGTGCAGCAGCTGTAGCCTGAGCTGGTATAGCAAGGAACAGTGGTGCGAAGAGCAGTGCTACTGCAAAGCAAATGGCTGTGGTAAGACTGGTAAGTCCTGAGCGACCACCTACATTCACACCCGAGGCACTCTCTACATAAGTAGTTACTGTAGATGTTCCCAGCATAGCACCAACGGTAGTACCGATGGCATCGGCCATAAAAGCCTGGTTAAGGTTCTTTACATTGCCGTTGTCATCCACCATGCCAGCACGGTTTGATACACCAATCAGGGTACCGATTGTATCAAACATATCGATAAACAGGAAGGTGAGTACTACTACCACCATATCTACCGTAAATACATTATGCCACTCAAACTGCCAGAAGATAGGACTGATAGATGGGGGCGTAGACATGATACCTGAATAATTAGTAACTCCCAGAGGTATGCCTACGATTGTAGTTATCAGGATACCGATGAGCAATGATCCTGTAACCTTTCTTACCAGCAGGGCTGCAGTCAGAACAATGCCAAACAGCGCCAGCAGAACAGAGGGGTCGTGCAGATTACCCAGTGTGATAAAAGTTGATTCTGACGCACTTACGATACCAGCACCCTTCAGTCCTACAAATGCGATAAACAATCCGATACCAGGACTGATGGCTCGGCGCATGACCAAAGGGATGGCATTGACAATATACTGGCGCAAGCCTGTTATTGTTAGCAGGATGAATATCAGACCCTCTATCAACACAGCGGTAAGCGCAAACTGCCATGTATAGCCCATGGTGAGCACTACGGTGAATGCAAAGAATGCATTCAATCCCATACCAGGAGCCAGCGCAAAGGGCAACTTGGCATAGATAGCCATCACCAATGTACCCACTACCGCTGCAATACATGTGGTAGTAAATACTGCCCCGGCATCCATACCTGTAGCTGAGAGGATGCTTGGGTTGACGGCCAGGATATAAGCCATCGTAAGAAATGTGGTAATACCACCGATAACCTCCTTGCGCAAAGTCATTGTGGAGGGATCAAATCCAAATAGTTTCTGAATCATATTCATTATCCTACAGTTCCTTCTAATGATACACTTAATAGCTTCTGAGCCTCAACGGCAAACTCCATAGGGAGCTTCTGGAGAACTTCCTTCGCATAGCCATTCACAATAAGACCCACGGCCTGCTCTGTGGGGATGCCTCGCTGATTACAGTAGAAGAGCTGATCCTCTGAGATCTTAGAGGTCGTTGCCTCATGCTCGAAGATGGCCGTGTCGTTGTGAACATCCATATAAGGGAAGGTATGGGCACCGCAATCAGAACCAAGAAGCAACGAATCGCAAGAAGAGTAGTTTCGTGCATTGTCGGCATTCGAGGTAGCACGTACTAATCCGCGATACGAGTTCTGGGAGTGACCAGCCGAGATGCCTTTTGAGATAATCGTCGACTTGGTGTTCTTACCAATATGAATCATCTTAGTACCCGTATCTGCCTCCTGATAATTATTCGTCACAGCTACAGAGTAGAACTCGGCCTGCGAGTTGTCGCCACGCAGAATACAAGAGGGGTATTTCCAAGTGATGGCAGAACCTGTCTCTACCTGAGTCCAAGAGAGTTTGGAGTCTATACCACGCAGATCGCCACGTTTCGTCACCAGATTCAGGACGCCACCCTTTCCGTTTTCATCACCAGGATACCAATTCTGTACGGTTGAGTATTTCACTTCTGCACGATCCTTGACGATAATCTCAACGATGGCAGCATGCAACTGGTTCTCATCGCGCATCGGAGCTGTACAGCCTTCAAGATAGCTCACATAAGCATCATCGTCGGCAATAATCAATGTTCGTTCAAACTGTCCCGTATTACGAGCATTGATACGGAAATAACTGCTCAACTCCATCGGGCAACGGACGCCCTTCGGAATATATACAAAAGAACCATCGCTGAAAACAGCTGAATTCAAGGATGCAAAGAAGTTATCACGATAAGGCACGACAGTACCCAGATACTCGCGCACCAAGTCGGGATGCTCCTTAATGGCATCACCGATAGAGCAGAAGATAATGCCTTTCTCACGTAGTTTCTCCTTGAAGGTGGTCTTCACACTAACGGAATCCATGATGGCATCTACAGCCGTGTTACCACTCAGGGCGAGACGTTCCTCCAATGGGATGCCGAGCTTATCGAAGGTTTTCTCCAGTTCAGGATCAATTTTTCCGTCACCTTTAGGCTTCTTCGCCAAAGGGTCGGCATAATAGGAGATGGCCTGATAGTCGATAGGCGGCACATGGACATGTCCCCAAGTCGGCTCTTTCTGCTCCTGCCAGTAGCGGAAGGCCTTCAGACGGAACTCAAGCATCCACTCAGGCTCGCCCTTCTTGGCAGAAATAAGACGGACAATATCCTCATTGAGACCTACAGGAATGATTTCCGTATGGACATCTGTCGTGAAGCCGAACTCGTATTTCTGTTCGGCAATACGGCGCACCAATTCGTTATCGTCTTTCTGCGACTCAGGTTTTATGTTCTTCTTTTCCTTATTATCCATTTTAATTATATTTGATGGCCAGCATCGTCAGGTCATCACTTTGTTGAGCTCCATCCACAAAGGCGTGAACAGCCTCAGCCATCTGATTGACAATCTCAGCAGGCTGAATCACTCCCTTATCCAATGATGCCTCTAAGTGATGGAGAATGCGATCATCGCCAAACTGGACTTGCATGTCATCTTCAGCCTCGTTGAGACCATCAGTAAAGAGGAAGATGGTCATCTGATGCTCAAACTGTATCTCCTGAGGCTCGAATTCCATATCGGTCATCAAACCAAGCGGCACATTTGGCTGGCAAGGCATTAATGAAACCTCATGACCAATGAGCAATGGCGGATTATGGCCGGCATTACAATAACGCAAGAGACCCGTTGCCAGATCAAGTACTCCAATGAACGCCGTCACAAACATGCTGTTCTCGTTCCCTTCTGCCAATGCCTGATTCAGTGTATAGGCAATACGGTGAGGTTCGGCTGTATGTGCCGAAATATTGCGGAACAATGAACGCGTCATAGCCATCACCAATGAGGCAGGCACACCCTTACCAGAGACATCTCCGATACAGAAGAACAACTTCTCGTCGCGGATATAGAAATCAAACAGGTCGCCACCCACATCCTTGGCTGGCGTCAGCATACCATAGATATCAATATCATCACGTTCAGGATAAGGCGGGAAGGTCTTAGGCAGCATCGACATCTGGATGTCGTGAGCCACCTTCAGCTCGTTTTCGATAGCTGCCTTCGACGCAGTGGTATTCTTGAGTTCCTCTACATATTCTGTGAGAGAGTGCTGCATCCCCTCAAAAGAGTCGCGCAACAGACGAATCTCATCGTTGTGCTTGATTTTAGGCAGGGGAGCACTGAAATTTCCCTTCGCCACCTCTTTAGCTGATTCTGCCAACTGATTGATAGGCCTGGTAACACGTTTGATGATAAAACGTCCCACAATACGCGTTACCAACATGGCAAGACCAATCATCAGCAGCATGATAACACCCGACCCAATGCTAATGACCTGGACCATAAAACTCGGCACTGCCAGTGCAATGCTCCAATCGGTATGTTCTATTGGTTCATAGAATACGTATGCAGAACTATTGTCCAAATCAAAGAACTTGAAAGGAGCTGGTTCGAGGTTGTTTTTTCCATAAAAACCTTTCCTGCCAGCCACCATCTTATGACCGATTTGGTCATCAATGCTGTCGGGCGTCTCTGCAGCCCGTTGGAAATAGTTCTCTTTGATGACACGCCAGTTATCCGGATGAGCAATGTATGTACCTTCTTTATTAATGATGAAGTTATGGGTTAAGAGTCGCCATTTACGTTCTCCCCAGTTAATCGCATTCCCCTTAAGGGAATCCACATCGACATCATTGCCAACATACACCTTGATTTTCTCACCCTGAAGGTTCATCGCATCGAAGGCCTTTGCACTAAACCAGTTCAACGACAAATCGGAACCAACGATGGCTACCGTCTTCCCATGTTTGTCATGAATGGGAATCATACAGGAAACCAGCGGCGTAATGGAATCCATCGAGTCATAGAAGGGCTTCGACCAATAGATACTGTCGAGCTCTAAGGCTTCAGTGAACCACTCGGCCTTCAGATAGTCATGGTCCTTATCACCGATAAAACGGTTCTCCACCACCTGGGTACTATCATTCTTGATAGCGTATGGGCAGTACCAGCGTCCCTTTTGCGGATAATAGCCGTCTATAAAACTGATGCCGCAGCTGCGAATATATGGACTGCGCGACACAATGTCCTTCATAATAGAAGGCATTCTGTCTGGCTGTCCCAGATTATCCTCTATCTCTTTCACATGATTCAGTGTGCCGAGATAGACATTGGAAAGAATCCTACTAATGTTCGCATTGGAATTGGTCAGATAACTCCGATAGAGGTCTGTCTCTTCCATTTCGCCAAACCCCTTGATAAAGCTATATATCCAATATGTCGCAAAGCCCATCACAATGAACTGCATGATAGCAATCCATCGTGTGAGTCGTTTGGCAAAGGAGCGCATCTTCGGTTTCTTCTCCATAGCTCTTTTCCTTCTGATTATTACAGTTTCTGCTCTACCTCGATCTCTGTGAAGGTCTCGATGATATCACCTACCTGGATATCGTTGAAGTTAACCAGCGAGATACCACACTCCAAGCCTGTTGCCACTTCCTTGGCATCGTCCTTGTAGCGCTTCAGGGCATCGATAGCAGCTGTGTGGATCACGATACCATCGCGGATCACACGTGCCTTATCCTTGTTGTGTACCTTACCGTCAGTAACGAGACCACCAGCCACAGTACCGACCTTCGAAATCTTGAACACCTGCTTAACCTCGATCTCACCAGAGATGACCTCCTTCTTCACCTTGTCGAGCATACCCTGCATCGTTGACTTCACATCGTCGATGGCATCGTAGATGATCGAATAGGTATTGATCTCAACGCCCTCACGGTCAGCAGCCTTGCGGGCATCGGCAGAAGGACGCACCTGGAAACCGATGATAATAGCCTCTGAAGCAGAAGCCAGCATGACATCGTTCTCTGAAATCTGACCAACAGCCTTCGAGATCACATTCACCTGAACCTTCTCCGTAGAGAGCTTGATGAACGAATCACTCAAAGCCTCGATAGATCCGTCAGTATCACCCTTGACGATGATGTTCAACTCGTGGAACTCACCCAGTGCAATACGATGCGACAGTTCGTCGAGACCCAGCTTAGTAGTGGTACGCAGGCTCTGCTCACGCTGGAGCTGAATACGTTTGTTGGTAATTTCACGGGCTTCCTGCTCTGTATCCATAATATGGAAAGAGTCACCAGCGGTAGGTGCACCATTCAGACCAAGGATGATGGCGGGCTCTGCAGGGCCAGCCTTCTCAATGCGCTGGTTACGCTCATTGAACATCGCCTTCACCTTACCCCAGGCCGTACCTGCAATCACGACATCGCCTACTTTCAGCGTACCATTCGATACGAGTACGGTGGAGACATAGCCACGACCCTTGTCGAGCGAAGACTCGATGATACTACCTGTAGCCTTACGGTTAGGATTAGCCTTCAGGTCGAGCATCTCAGCCTCGAGCAATACCTTTTCAAGCAGCTCGTCAACACCGATACCCTTCTTGGCACTGATCTCCTGACACTGGTACTTACCACCCCACTCTTCTACGAGCAGGTTCATATTGGCGAGGTCCTCGCGAATCTTATCTGGGTTGGCACCTGGCTTATCGATCTTATTGATAGCGAACACCATCGGCACATTGGCAGCCTGAGCATGTGCAATAGCCTCCTTGGTGGTAGGCATCACGGAGTCGTCAGCTGCCACGATGATGATGGCAATATCCGTCACCTGGGCACCACGGGCACGCATGGCGGTAAAGGCCTCGTGACCAGGTGTGTCAAGGAAGGTAATCTGACGACCATCCTTCAGCTTCACGTTGTAGGCTCCGATGTGCTGGGTGATACCACCAGCCTCACCAGCAATCACATTCGTATTACGGATGAAGTCAAGCAACGAGGTCTTACCGTGGTCAACATGTCCCATCACTGTGACGATAGGAGCACGAGTGACGAGATCGTTCTCATCGTCGTCCTCCTCAGTGATAGCGTTCTGAACTTCTGCACTGACATATTCGGTGGTGAAACCAAACTCCTCAGCCACGATATTGATCGTCTCAGCATCGAGACGCTGGTTGATAGACACCATGATACCGATGCTCATACAAGTTCCGATGACCTGGTTCACACCAACATTCATCATCGTTGCAAGCTCAGAAACAGTCACAAACTCTGTCAACTTCAGCACCTTGCTCTCAGCTGCCTGTGTCTCCATCTCCTCCTGCATACGCTCGGCGACGGCATCACGCTTCTCCTTACGATACTTGGCACCTTTCTTGTTCTGATTGGTTTTTGAAGTCAGACGAGCCAGAGTCTCCTTTACCTGACGTGCTACAGCCTCATCATCCACCTCGAGTGGCTTCTGAATCGGACGGTTCTTCTTTTTGTTCTTACCGCCACCCTGCTGATTACTGTCCTGGAAATTCTGGTTGCCTCCCTTGCTCTTATTATTCTTCCTATTGTTTTGGTTCTTATCCTGGTTGGCTGCAGCCTCGATATCCACGCGTTCCTTTCCTGCACGGATGCGCTCACGCTTTTTCTTCTCGCCGTTGCCACCATGCATCTGAGCCTGCTTTTCCTCACGCTCCTTACGTCGCTCCTCCTTGGATTTCTTCTTCGGACGAGTGCTCTGGTTCAATGAGTCAAGGTCAATCTTTCCCAAGACATTAACCTTTGGAGCCATCTTCTCCTCACTCTTCAGCGTGAAGATCTCCGACTCTTCTGGAGTGTCTGTATCAGCCTGAACTGCATCATCCTGGCCAAGTTCAACTTTCACCTCCTCTTTCGGCTCAGCCTGTCGCTCCTCTTTCTGCTCAGGTTCAGACTTTGCTACTACCGGCTTTTCCTCATCCTTTACCTCTACTGGAGTTTCCTGAACATTTTGAGCTTCTTCAGGCTCCTGTTGGGGCTTCTCCTCTTTCTTGGCAGGTTTGCCGATAGCATCAAGATCAATCTTCCCCAATGGCGTAAAAGTCTGGCGAGGTTCCTCTTTGACCTCAACAGCAGCAGGCTCGGGCTTTAACTCTTTCTTGGGCTTCTCTTTCTTCTTAGGGAATATCATTCCTGCCTGAGTCTTTACGTCCTTGTCACCCTTGAACTCTCTGACCAGTGCATCGTACTGCTCATCGGAGATCTTCGTGTTGACATTCGCGTCGTCCTTGATTTCCCCCAGGCTCGGTTTGTTCTTCAGATAGTCTATTGCCGTCTGAAGTCCGATATTCAGTTCTGTTAATACCTTATTTAATCTGACACCCATCTAATTATCTACAATTTACTTATTTACGATTACTATTTACTCAAACTCCGCACGAAGTACGCTCAGCAGATGATCAACGGTCTCTTCCTCCAGGTCTGCCTTCTCAATGAGCATCTCACGCGGTGCATTGAGAACAGACTTAGCTGTATCCAAACCGATAGCCTTAATAGAATCGATAACCCACTGGTCGATCTCATCAGCGAACTCGTCCAGATAGATATCCTCGTCGGCCTCATTCTCGCTGACTACGCGGAATACGTCGATGGTGTATTCTGTCAGCATAGAAGCCAGTTTAATGTTCATACCGCCACGACCGATAGCCAGCGACACCTCCTCAGGCTGCAGATATACCTCGGCCTTATGGTTCTCCTGGTCAAGAATGATGTTGGTAACCTTGGCCGGACTCAGCGCACGCTGGATAAACAGCTGCACGTTGCTGGAGTAGTTAATCACGTCGATGTTCTCATTGCAGAGCTCACGGACGATACCATGAACACGACTACCCTTCACACCGACACAGGCTCCTACCGGATCAATGCGCTCATCATAACTCTCTACTGCCACCTTAGCACGATCGCCTGGCATACGAGCCACGCGCTTGATGGTGATCAGACCGTCGTTGATCTCAGGAACCTCAGCTTCCAACAGTCGCTCGAGGAATACGGGACTGGTACGAGAAAGGATGATACGCGGGTTGTTATTCTCGTTCTGCACCTCTTTCACGATGGCACGAACAGTTTCACCCTTGTGGTAGTTGTCTGAAGGGATCTGCTCTCCCTTCGGCAAGTGAAGCTCGTTACCCTCATCGTCCATCAGCAGCACCTCGCGCTTCCAGATCTGGTACACCTCACCGCTGACAACCTGTCCTACCTTATCCTTATACTTCTGATAGAGAGAATCATGCTCCAGCTCCAGAATCTTAGAAGCCAGGGTCTGACGCAGGTTCAGGATGGCACGACGGCCAAACTTCTGGAAGTTCACCTCCTCAGACACTTCCTCACCAACCTCATAGTCTGGCTCAATCTTCTGGGCCTCACTCAGTGCAATCTCCTTGTTCTCATCCTCCACCTCACCGTCGGCTACTACCACACGGTTACGGTGAATCTCAAAGTCACCCTTGTCAGGGTTGACGATCACGTCAAAGTTCTCATCCGAACCGTAAATCTTAGCGATGACATTACGGAAACTCTCTTCCAATACGCTCACCAGTGTAGTACGGTCAATGTTCTTGGTCTCTTTGAACTCCTGAAAGGTCTCAATCATTGAGGGGCCTTTCACATCTTTCTTAATTGCCATTTTGATTTTCTTATTTTTTACTTTTTCTTTGTTTTCTTACTTGAATGCCAGAATGTACTTGGCATACTTGATAGCGTCCATCGAGTAAGTCTTGTCTACATCGACGATGACAGGACGCTTCTTGCCTTCCTGCTTCTGTTTCTCCTGAACGGTCACCACAAAGTCACGACCGTCAACCGATTTCAGCGTGCCCTGTACTTTCTTTCCTTCCAGATCAAGCACCTCAACAGTATCACCTATATGGTTCAGATACTGCTGAACCACCTTGAATGGCTGTCCCAGACCAGCACTGCCCACTTCCAGTTCATAGTCGCCCAACTCATCGCCCAGACGTTCCTGAAGGAAACGGCTCAGTTCGGCACAGTCCTCTATCCACACACCATCTGCGTGATCGATTTCGATGACAATCCTGTCATCACTTGCAAAGTTAATGTCCACGAGGAAGTAGTCATTGTCATGCAACCACTCTTCCGTCAAAGTCTTAATTGTCTCTTTAGTAATCATTTAATCAAAACATTATATATCGAAAATGAGAGACTCTTTCGAGCCTCTCATTCCGCTGAACGGGTGCAAAATTACGCATTTTCCCGCTAACTACCAAATATTTAGCGACTTTTTTATGCAATAGTGCTGAAAAATTCCATTTTATGCTCCTTAATAGCTATCGGACTGAGCGTTTTCTTCTCTAACTTGATGAGCGAAGATGTCTCTTTCGGCTTCTGGGGTGCCAGCACTTTCCTGTATTCCTCAGGGGTCTTCAACAGACGGATGGCCTCCTTCAACTGTTTGTCATAACCAAG
>JAEETB010000432.1 GCA_016286575.1 Prevotella sp. | reverse complement strand
CTAAGAAGCAGGAAATCTTCGGTCAGTATGGCAAGACAGCCACTGATACCGGTTCTGCAGAGGCACAGATCGCCCTCTTCTCTTACCGTATCTCTCACCTGACTGAGCACCTGAAGAAGAATCACAAGGACCACAACACAGCTCGTTCGCTGACTATGCTCGTAGGTAAGCGCCGTAAGCTGCTGAAGTACCTCTACAACACCGATATCAATCGCTATCGTGCTATCGTAAAGGCTCTCGGTCTTCGCAAGTAAATCAATTAAGCCTCGCAATTTGCGAGGCTTTTTTATTTGATCTCATTCAGAGGAATCATCACAAAATCACGTTCGTGCATCAACGGATGAGGTATTTTCAGATCAGGCTCATCAACCATGAGATCGTCATATAACAGAATATCGATGTCAATGGGACGATCGTTGTATTTACGATTTACGGATTTCTTGGACGAGCCAAGCGCTTCGCGAGTCCGATTTACTATTTTGTGACGTCCCAGTTCGCGCTCTATTTGCTGAGTAACCTTGAGCACTTGTCGAGGAGTCAAGCAGGTCTCACAGAGGATAACACCATTGAGGAACTGGTTATCCGACTGGAATCCCCAGGGTTCAGTCTCAATCAATGACGACTGGCGGAGGACAGTCCCCACCCGCTCACTGATCAGCCGTATGGCATCGGCTATGCACTGCTGGCGATTGCCGATATTGCTCCCCAATCCTAGATATACATGATGCATCAATCGTCGAGTATCAGCATCGCGTCACCATAGCAGCCAAACTTATAGCCATTCTTCACAGCCTTGGTATAACCCTCGTATACCAGATCGTAACCGCCAAATGAGCATTGTGTCATCATCATCGTCGACTCCGGATGATAGAAATTTGAAACCAACGCATTACTCAGACCGAACTCGTATGGAGGGAAGATAAACTTATTAGTCCACCCTTCAAACTCCTTCAGCATACCGTCTGTACCAACAGCCGACTCTGTGGCACGTGCTGTGCTCACTCCGACGCAACATACCCGATGCCCCTCACGTTTGGTTTTGTTTACCAGTTCGCAAGCCTCCTTGTTGACAAACATCTGCTCCGATGACATCTTGTGTTTCGTCAGGTCTTCCACCTCGATCGCATCGAAGTTACCCAGTCCACAGTGCAGGGTGATGAATGCAAAGTTGATACCACGGATCTCCATGCGCTTCATCAGCTCACGGCTGAAGTGAAGTCCCGTCGCAGGAGCCGTAACGGCACCCTCATTCTTGGCATAAATCGTCTGAAAGTTGACCATATCCTCTGGTGTGGCAGGACGATTATCGACGATATAACGTGGCAGCGGTGCTTCTCCGAGAGCAAAGAGCTCTTGCTTGAACTCATCGTGCGGACAGTCGTAGAGGAATCGCAGCGTACGTCCACGGCTGGTTGTATTGTCGATGACCTCAGCCACCATAGGACCATCCTCCTCGAAGAAGAGTTTGTTACCGATACGTATTTTACGGGCAGGCTCCACAAGCACATCCCACAGGCGAAGGTCGGGGTTCAGTTCCCTCAACAGGAACACCTCAATCTTGGCATCAGTTTTCTCCTTGGTGCCGTACAGACGAGCCGGGAACACCTTGGTATCGTTGAAGATAAAGGTATCGTCCTCATCGAAATAGTCGAGAATATTACGAAAATCCAGATAAACGGGATTGCCTTCCTCATCCTTAAAATCATTGCCATCCTCGTCTTTCTTGGTCATCTCAATACGCCCGCTCTTACGATGGATGACCATCAGACGGCATTCATCGCGATGGAAAGTAGGCTCAAGGGCAACCTGCCCTTCAGGTAGTTTAAAATCAAACTGTGATAACTTCATTATATCTTTTTTTACGTTCTTATCTTGTTATTCTTTCATCTGCACTTCCATCCAAGCAGGGAACTCGTCAAACGTGAGACAATCCTCTAAATGGACCAGCCCTACCCTTGTTCGGCAGAGCGCCGTCAGAAAGGCGCCGCTTCCGAGGGCATAGCCGATGTCACGAGCCAAAGAGCGGATATAGGTACCCTTACCACAGACCACTCGGATCGACATCTGCATCTTTTCTGCATCGAAGGCAGTCAACTCTATCTCCTCGATATGCACCGGTTTGGCTGCCAGATTCACGTCGGCACCCTTTCTGGCCAGTTCGTAGGAACGATCACCAGCCACCATACAGGCCGAGTACACAGGGGGGACCTGCATCACGTCACCCACAAACTGGGGCAGCGTCGCCTCGATCAGTTCACGCGTGATATGCTTCGTCGGATAGGTATAGTCCACAGTGTGCTCCTTGTCGTAACTCGCCGTAGTAGCCCCCAACTGCAGGGTCGC
>JAEETB010000071.1 GCA_016286575.1 Prevotella sp. | reverse complement strand
AGGAAGCCTATCACGCGCTGCAGGAGCAGTTTACTGAGCGAGTCATCAAAAAGAAATACTTCGCCATCGTGGAAGGCATACCCAAGAATGAACATGGTATCGTCAACCTGCCACTCAGTAGCGACCCTCTGAATCGTCCTTGCCAGATCGTGGACCATGAACATGGTAAGCAGGCGATTACTGAATATCGCATATTGGCCACCAGACAAGACCATACACTTCTGGCACTATGGCCACACACAGGACGGACCCATCAGTTGCGCATGCACTGTGCCCATCACGAAGGCCTTGGCTGTCCTATTCTGGGTGACGAGCTTTATGGCAGGAAAGCTGATCGTCTGTATCTCCAGGCGCAAGCCATCACATTCGTCCACCCTGTGACGAACAAACGCATGCATTACGAGCTGCCCTATCCATTCGGGCATCTTATACCTTATAATATTTAATTATTTAAACATTTTAGTTATGGTTAAGCACATTATTCTCTGGACATTGAATCCAGAACTCTCTGAAGAAGAGAAAAAGAACGTAAAGGCTGGAATCAAGGCTGGCCTTGAAGGATTAGTAGGAAAAGTTCCCGGACTGCTCGATGTCACAGTTCACATTGATGGCCGTCTGGCATCATCGAATGCCGACGTGATGCTCGACAGTACACTTGAGAGTGAGGAGGCTCTGAAGGGCTACGCCGTACATCCTGAGCACGTAGCAGTAGCCAACGGCAAGGTTCGCCCTTATACCGTTCAGCGCTCCTGTCTGGACTTCGAGATCTGATAGCGTCTTGGCAAACGTATGCTGACGGAGAAAACCATGGAGAAACTGCGAATCCTCGCAGAGTCGGCGAAATACGATGTTTCGTGCTCGTCGAGCGGCACTGTGCGCAAGGGTAAACAGGGCATGGTGGGTTCTACCGTCGGCGGCGTAGGCATCTGTCACTCGTTTGCTGATGATGGGCGCTGCATCTCACTGCTGAAGGTGATGCTGACGAACTACTGTATGTATGATTGTGCCTACTGCATCAACCGCCGATCGAACGACATCAAGAGGGCCACTCTCAGCGTTTCAGAATTGGAGGAGATTACGATGGAGTTTTATCGTCGCAATTATATTGAGGGACTGTTCCTCAGCAGTGGTGTCGTGCGCAATCCTGACTATACGATGGAACGCCTCACTGCTATCGCCCGTGATTTGCGTACGGTACACCGATTCAATGGCTATATCCATCTGAAGAGCATCCCAGGCGCCTCGCAAGAACTGCTCAATGAGGCAGGCCGCTATGCTGACCGCATGAGTGTGAACATCGAAATCCCCAAGGAAGAGTCGCTGAAACTGCTGGCTCCAGAGAAAGACCATCAGAGTGTGTTCCAGCCAATGCGACTCATCCAACAGGGTGTCCTGGAGAACAAGGAAGACCGGAAGAAATACCGCTATGCACCCCGTTTCGTACCTGCAGGACAGTCGACACAGATGATTGTGGGAGCTACGAAAGAGACTGATCGTGACATTCTCACCATGTCGTCTATGCTCTACGGACAGCCCACCATGAGGCGCGTCTATTACTCCGGTTACGTCAGTGTGAACACCTATGACCCACGACTTCCCGTACTGAAACAGCCGCCCTTGGTACGTGAGAACCGCCTGTATCAGGCAGACTGGCTATTGCGCTTCTACCATTTCAAGGTGGAAGAGATTGTCGACGACCTGCATGCGAATCTCGACCTCGAAGTCGATCCGAAGCTGGCCTGGGCACTCCGCCATCCAGAAGCTTTTCCTGTGGATATCAATACAGCCGACTATGAACAGCTGCTCCGTGTGCCAGGTCTCGGCACCAAATCGGCATGGCTCATTGTGAACTCTCGTCGTTTCAACCGCCTGACATCCTACGACCTGAAGAAGATGGGCGTCGTCATGAAAAAGGCGAAGTACTTCATCACCTGTAATGAGCTCACCGATGGGTATACTACACCTATCGTCGGCATCAACGAACTCCATCCCGAGCGCCTACGCCACTTGCTCGTCTCGAAAGCCCAACAAAAACGGGCTGCGGAGGAGAGACAACTGAAACTTGACTTCGAGGAATAAAGGGGAGGCACGATGATTATTTATTCGTTTGACGGAACGATGGACGGGCTGCTTACTGCAGTCTTTGAGGCCTTCTCCCTCCACGAGGAGCCAGAGCAGTTGTTGAAGGAAGGGGATGCCCTGCCACTCTTCTGCGATTACAACTATCAGGTGACGACAGACGAGGAGAAAGCACGACGGGTATGGACCGGACTGGAAAAACGGTTGTCTCGGGAGGCCATGAAGCTAATCTCCGTCAGTTGGCTGTCTGAACTGCAGGAATTGAACACACCCCTGTTCCTGTATATATGTAAGGTGTTCCGTCAGGGCGATATCTCCAGAAATTTTGCCGACCCTGACGTGTTGACGGTGACGAATATCGCCCGTCGGGTGCTTCACGAGCAACTGCGCATGAAGCAGTTTATCCGTTTCCAGAAGGCGAAGGATGGTACTTATCTAGCAGTGGTGGCACCCGATCATAATGTGCTGCCACTGATTACCGATCATTTCAGCGATCGTTTCAATGATCAGCCATGGCTCATCTATGATACCAAAAGACACTACGGCTTCCATTACGATGGCCAGCAGGTTATCCGTATTACATTCGAGGACGAAGGTGCCGTACCCTTCGACTTGACAAACGGGAAACTCCAGACTGATGTTCTCAGTAGTGATGACCAATTGCTTCAGGATCTCTGGCGCACCTACTTCAAAGCCATCTGCATCAAGGAGCGTATGAATCCTCGCAAGCAACTTAAGGACATGCCCCGCCGCTACTGGAAATACATGACTGAGAAACAGTCATAATGTGGCATATCCCCACATAAATACCTACATTTGATTATTCGTCGTGGCATCGGGCTTTAGTCTCGATATACAAAGTAATCATAAGTAGGTATATTTAGGATTCAAATCTGTCTGAAAGAGCCTGAAATGGGCTCTTTCACTATTTTTAGGTATTGCCATTTCGTTAAAAACGCTTTACCTTTGCAACCCAAAATAATTAAGATTAGGTTTATTTGTAAGATGAGAAAACTATTTTGCCTGCTATTTTTTAGCATGATGATGGACTCTGTACAGGCGGCAGAACCAGATACTATAGGTTATCAAAAATTCCGTTTTGGCGGCTATGGAGAGATGGTGGCCAACTTCAAGGATTATGGAATAAACCGTTTCTATGGTCACAGCGAAGGAAATACGAAACAGAACCATAATACGATTTCGATTCCGCGTTTCGTATTGGCTTTTGACTATAAATTCACACCTAAATGGATTCTCGGAGCAGAGATTGAATTTGAATATGGTGGTACTGGTACCGCCTACGAGCTGGAGAATACCGAAAACGGAGAATATGAGACAGAAGTGGAAAAAGGTGGCGAGGTGGCATTGGAGCAATTCCATATTACCCGTCTGGTTATACCGGAATTCAATATCCGTGCAGGACATCTCATTGTTCCTGTAGGACTTACCAACGAACATCATGAACCCATCAATTTCTTTGGGTCCTCACGTCCTGAGGGTGAGTCGACAATCATCCCCTGTACCTGGCATGAGACTGGTATTGAATTCCTTGGGAAGTTCGGCAAGGGCTACGGCACTTTCGACTATGAGGCCATGATTGTCACTGGTCTGAATGCCAATGGCTTTGATCGCAATAAATGGGTAAGAGGCGGCAAGCAGGGACTGTTTGAAGGTGACAATTTCACCAGTCCTGCCTACGTACTGCGCCTGAACTACACAGGTATACCTGGGTTACGTCTTGGAGGAGCACTCTACTATTGTGCCAATACAGGTGCAAATTCCGATAAACTGATCACCTACGACGAAATCGGTAAGATTCCTGTCACTATCTATTCCGTCGATGCCCAGTACGTGAATAAATATGTGACAGCGCGAGCTAACTACCTCTCAGGAAACATTGCCCATGCTGATCAGGTGGGTGCCAAGAATGGCAAGCTCTCCAACAAATCAGGTTATAGCCGTCTGACACCTATCGCCAAACGCGCAGTGTCGTACAATGCTGAAGTGGGTTTCAACCTGAAGAACATCTTCGGAGGCGGCAAGCACTTCCCCACCATCTACCCGTTTGCACAGTATGAGTATTACAATCCCCAGGAGAAAGGCGAAGGCATGGACATCATGGATGTCCGCTGTCAGGTCAGCAAATGGAACTTCGGTCTGAACTGGAGGGCACTGCCCAATCTCGTGATAAAAGCTGATTACACCACACGCCAGATAGGTACCAACAAGGTGTTTGGCAAGGGAGTATATAACAGTGAGAACGAATTCGGTATTGCCATTGCCTACATCGGCTGGTTCTTTAAGAAGTGAAAAAGTAAAAAGGTAAATAATCACATTTAAATAAAACGACAATGAAAAAGAATCTCTTTATTGCAGGTCTCGCTATCATGGGACTTTTCACAATGACATCCTGCAGCAGCAGCGATGATGACAAAAAAGAAAGCACTGAGGTAACCATTCAGGACTCTGAGTACGATGCCATCATCAACCAGTATGTCGACGCTGTAGTACTACCTACCTACAACGACTTGAAGACCAAGAACACTGCACTTTACAACAGCGTAGTGGCATTCGGCAACAACCCCTCCGACGCAAATTTCCAAGCTGTCTGCAACGCCTGGCTCACAGCTCGCGAGCCGTGGGAGTCAAGTGAGGCCTTCCTCTTTGGTCCTGTAGCTGACTATGGTCTTGACCCCAACATGGACTCATGGCCCCTCGACCAGGAAGCCATTGTCAACCTGCTGAACTCACAGCAGTGGAACGAGATGAAGTGGACAGGCGACTATGATGAGGATGACGAGGCTATCGCTGCCGCCCAGAATGTTCGCGGATTCCACACCTTGGAGTTCCTCGCATTTAAAAATGGCAAGGCACGTACCCTTAACGACACTGCCGAGGATGGTGAGGCTGCCAATGCCGTCTACAACGCTTCGAATGCTACTGCCTGGGCACAATATATGAGAAATACTGCCCAGCTGCTGGTCGATGACGTGACCCTGCTCTGCGACTCATGGAACAACAGCTACGCTGCTGAGTTCAAGAATCATCAAGGTGGTGATTTCACGAGTGGACTGAGTTGTATCGAGCAAATCATCGACGGATGTATCGACATTGCAGGAGAGGTAGGCGATGCCAAGATTGGTGAACCTTACGATCTGTATGTCTCAGGTAAGACCACCGAGGCCCTCTATGCTGTGGAGTCATGGTACAGCTGGCACTCTCGTGACGACTATACCAACAACATCTACTCCATCCGCAATGCTTACTATGGGTCACTGAACGGCAGCATACACACCAATTCGCTCTCTAACCTTGTCAATAAATACAATGCTGACCTCGATGCCAAAGTCAAGGCAGCTATCAAGGACGCTGCAGATGCTATCCAGGCTATTCCACAGCCTTTCCGCAACAACATCAACTCAAGGGAGGCTGCAACGGCTATGGAGGCCTGCTCTGCACTGAGCGAGGTACTGGAGAAAGAACTGAAGCCTTTCCTGACCAACCACACCAAATAGGCAAGCGCCTTTTATATGAACAAATACTTTAGGATATTTATACTTTTGACAGGACTCTTCAGTCTTAGTGCCTGCGACGAGAGCGAACAGTTGGATGTGAACGACATCGACATCCCGAAAGGCTTCGATCTCTCTGCTGGTACTTCGACGGGATTCTATAATTCATCAGTGGCTTATGACCAGCCAGCGCGCTGGCTCTCGGGCACTTATGCCACCCGTTTCAACGTGGGAGACCGCCTGTATGACAATGTGAAGACCTCCAATGAGAATGGTCATGGTGGTGGTCTCGGCCCTGTCTATGCAGGCTATTCCTGCGGTTCCTGCCATCGTAACGCAGGACGTACGGAGCCTACTTACTGGACCAGTTGCAAAAGCGGCAGTGACGATGGTTCAGGCCCTTATGGTTTCACTGCCTCACTGATCTATATCACTCGGAAAAACGGCACCTTCTTCCCTAACTATGGCCGGGTGATCCATGATCAGGCCATCTACGGCGTACACCCAGAAGGCAAATTGAAGGTGAAAATCGATTCGATGACCTACAGTTTCCCTGATGGCGAGAAATACACACTCTGCGTACCCAGGTGGACGATTACGGAATGGTATGCTGACAGCATTAGTCCCGAGGACCTGTTCTGTACAGTCCGTGTACCGCTGCGCCATGTGGGCATGGGACAAATGATGGCCCTCGACCAAAGTGAGATTGAGGCACTTGCACGCAAGAGCAACTATCCGGAATGGGGCATCAGCGGACGTTGTAACTATATCAACGAACGCGGCAAACTGCAACTCGGACTTTCAGGCAATAAGGCCCAACATGCCGACCTGACTGTCGAACTCGGATTCTCCAGCGACATGGGTATGACCAACAGCCGCTATCCGGAAGAGATCTGCGAGGGACAACTTCAGATGGAAGAAGGGTCGATGATGGGACTCTCCTATGATATGCTCGATGTCGGTACGGAAGAGATGGAATGTGTAGACCTGTATATGCAGGGACTGGCCGTTCCAGCTCGCCGTAATGTCAATGATTCCGATGTTCAGGCGGGCGAACAGCTGTTCTATCAGGCAGGATGTCATCTTTGCCATGTAACCACCCTCCACACCAAACCACGTGGATCGGTCTTGTTAGCCGGTACTGCCCTGCCCTGGCTTGGCAGTCAGACCATTCATCCCTATTCTGATTTCCTATTGCACGACATGGGATCAGAAATCATGGGTGTAGGTCTGAATGACAATTTCGTCTCAGGCCTGGCCCGTGGCAACGAATGGCGCACGACCCCGCTCTGGGGTGTAGGACTCCAGAAGAAGGTCAATGGCCATACTTATTTCCTGCACGACGGACGTGCCCGCAATTTCGTCGAAGCCATCATGTGGCACGGCGGCGAAGGTGAGGCATCGAAAAACAAGTTCAAGAACATGAGCAAGAAAGAGCGCGATCAGCTCATCCAATTCCTATGGTCATTATAAAAAGGTATAAAATTAAGAGTTTATGAAATACAATAGATTTTTCGCCATCCTCATGGCAACCACACTCTCAACTGCCGCTTTTGCCGAGGCAGAGACAGAAGTAGATGCCACCGCCGTCGAACAGACCGATGCCAGTAAGTTGAATATGGACAATGGTGTGATTCCTATCGCCGATGATCGCGGATTTACCCTTCAGTCAAACGATGGCAGTTTCGTGTTCAAGCCCTACCTCTTTCTGCAGACAACGGCCAACTTCAAGTATTACGACGACGAGGGCCTCGACAAAGCCTACAATCAGGACAACATCGCCAATTCAGGCTTCGCCATGCCCTACGCTATCATCGGCTTTACGGGTAAGGCTTTTGGCAAGATCGACTATAACGTCTGTGTGAATGCAGCTGCCTCTGGTGGCAACATCCTCCAGCAGGCATGGATCGACTATGCAGTCTCCAAGGAACTGCGCTTCCGTGTGGGTAAGTTCAAGACACCTTTTACCCATGCTTATCTGACAACCTTAGGTGAGACACTCTTCCCTTCACTGCCCACCTCACTCACGGCAGTGGTTATCCTGCCCCACTCGCTCAATGCCGTTACACCTGGCATCGGCACGGGCTTTGACCTGGGTGTGGAGGTTCACGGCTTCATTGCCAATAAGTTCGGCTACGAGGTAGGTCTCTGGAATGGAACAGGCTCTGCCCAAAACGGTGCCACGAAGACTGTCAGCGACGATATCCATATCCCTTCACTACTCTATGCAGGACGCCTCACCTATCAGCCCAAGGGCGCAATGCCTATGACGCAGGGTAACCCGAAACTGTTGCATGAGGACAAGATGCTATTTGGACTTAGCGCCAACTACAATGTAGAGTCAGAAAACGAGTCGACCAACGATTTCCGTGCTGGCGCGGAGTTTGCCATGCTGAAGAACCGCTGGTACGTTGGAGCCGAGGCCTATTACATGCACATCGGATTCACCGATCGTCAGAAAATCAGTGATACCTATAACTACTGGGGCGGCTATGCACAGGTGGGTTACTTCGTACACCCACGGTGGCAGTTGGGTCTGCGCTATGATTTCTACGACCGCAACGGCAGTAGCAAAGACGGATTCCTGAATATGCCCGCTGCATCAGTCAACTTTTTTATTCCAAAGACAAACATCAAGATCTCGGCGATGTATCAGTATATCGGACGCACAGGCCACGACACACAGCTTGACCGCGATCAGGATGACTTAGGCATCAGCACCTCCACGGCACAAGTGATGTTGCAATATGCTTTCTAAGATTATTCAAGAGTTTGCGAATTAAAATGAAAAGATATATCTATACTGCTCTTTTAGGACTGGCCACCATCGGACTCATTGCCTGCGATGACGGAAAGATCTACCCTGAGACGGTGACACTCTCAGAAGGAAAGACCGTACAGCTGGAGGGCGTGCTCAACGGACTGGAAAACTGGCCAGGAGCCTATCGTGTCTCCATTGCAGGTTTTGAACATGCCGACGATGAATATGCCGGTGTATCCAAGGTCATTACCAGCAGTGACGTCGTCGATGGAAAAGTCTCTATCGTGCTGTCAGGGATCAAGGATAATATCACCCTTGTGCGCCTCTGCGTGCTCGACCGTCTGAGAAAACATATTGTCACCTTTGATGAGGTGGATATCTCAAAGGCTACGGAAAACGTCAAGATGGACGTGGGGACCGTTGATATCAGCATGCTCAATGCCATCCAGCTAAGTTATTTCAACACCACCTGCGCCAACTGTCACGGAGCCTCTAACCGTGTTGCCGCTGGTCTCTACCTGACCGAAGGCCGTAGTTACGGTGCTCTGGTGGGTGTCGATTCCAAGAAGGTGGAAGGCAAGAAACTCGTAGAGCCCAACAATGCCGCTGGCAGCGTGCTCCACATGGTATTAAACCAACAGTCTGTAGAGGGCATTGCCATGGCCCACCGCGACCTCGTGTCTGAGAAGAATGAGATGACCATCCTTCCGCTCATCGACAGCTGGATCAACAACGGAGCAAAGGAAAAATAAAATGTAAAAAAGGAAAAATGGATAAGAAGCTACAAACCTTTCAGTTTGAGAACGCATTTGCCGACGTTTTCCAGTTTGATAATGGCACGGAAGTGCAGGAGTATCATGCCATGATTCACGCCGCTTCGACGCGACTCTCCTACGCCCAGCAACTGGAGGCCGTCATGGGAGCATACAACCAGCTGATAGAAGGTCCCCTTAACGGAGCCCAGGCGGTTTTCAAACGCTATTTTCTCAGCGATGCCGTTAATCAGGCCGACGACGTCATCGTCGCCGATATCACTGACTGCGCCAAGAGTATCATTCAACAGGCTCCCCTCGATGGCACGAAGATAGCCCTTTGGGTCTACTTGATGACAAACGTGCAGACGGGCATCGGCAAGAGTGGCCTTTACGAAGTGCGCCATGGCGATTTCCGACATCTGTGGAACGGTTCTGCCCATAACATGGCAGCCAACTCCGAGTACCAGACACGTCTGCTTTTCAACGAATATAACATGCAGCTCATTCAGGAGAACTGCACCCTGGAGGCCAACTGTATCCGCACCTGGTTCTTCGTCAACGATGTCGACCTCAACTATGGCGGTGTAGTACGTGCCCGCAATCAGTTCTTCTTCACACAGGGACTGACGGTCAATACCCACTTCATCGCCTCAACAGGCATCGGAGGCCGTCAGCAGGATCCCAACGTACTTTCACAGATGGACAACTACGCAATCGCAGGCATCAAGAAGGAACAGATCCACTATCTGTATGCCTCAACCCATCTGAATCGCACCAGCGACTACGGCGTCTCATTCGAGCGCGGCACGCTGGTCAACTATGCCGATCGTCGCCATGTTTTCATCTCGGGAACAGCCTCTATTAATAATAAAGGTGAGGTCATGTATCCCAAGGACATCATCAAGCAGACCCATCGCATGTGGGAGAATGTCGAGGCTCTGCTGGCTGAAGCCGACTGTAACTTCAATGATGTGGCAGAGATGGTGGTTTATCTTCGCGATACTGCAGACTATGATCTGGTACGTGACCTCTACGAAGAGCGTTTCCATGGCAAGCCTTACGTCATCGTACATGCCCCCGTCTGTCGCCCAGGCTGGCTCATCGAGATGGAGTGTATTGCTGTCAAGGCTGTCGATCTGCCCACCATGCCAAAGTTCTAGTATGAAAGTTCTTTTTCTCCTTTTGTCTGTCTCTATCGCCCTGGTATCTTGCCATTCGTCTTCTCCGTCCAGGAGCATCCAGACCATCAATGCGGAAAAGGCAAGGGAGGTGGCACGCGAACAAGTCATCTGGAACGATCGTCTCTGTCCCTTCTCTACCTTCGCCCTTGATTTCCTGAAATCTGTCTATGGCAAATCATCCTATAAAGGCCTTATGCCCGAGCAGGTAATCTATGGCTGGCTCCTTTGCCCTGAGGAATGGAAAGACGAGCCAATGATTCTCATACCCGATGCCGACCTTCGCCGCCAGCTGAGCATTGAAGGCAAGTACGCTAAGTTTTCCGAACTCTTCGACGACACACTCGGATATCGTCTGAACAACATCGGCGCAGACCTTCCTCCGGAAATGCGACGACTGGTCAAGGAGTCACCTCCTGTCGTCGAACTCGACGAGAAAGCCGGGATGATCATCCTGCTGACACAGGGGCGTCTCATCCAACCCCGCCCTGACAGCATCCCTCCACTTAGCAGACTGCGCGTGGAGTTGGAGATCCTCTACAATAAACTCTCTTTGATGTGACACCAAAAATCAAGCCCCGCCGATTGGCGAGGCTTTGATTTGATAATCTCAGTAAATGATTACTTCTTGTTCAGGGCGAGGTCGATAGCAACGGCTACAGAAACTGTTGCACCTACCATCGGGTTGTTACCCATACCCAGGAAGCCCATCATCTCTACGTGAGCAGGAACTGAAGAAGAACCTGCGAACTGAGCGTCAGAGTGCATACGTCCCAGGGTGTCAGTCATACCGTAAGAAGCAGGACCGGCAGCCATGTTGTCTG
Source organism: Prevotella sp. (assembly GCA_016286575.1). GTDB lineage: Bacteria > Bacteroidota > Bacteroidia > Bacteroidales > Bacteroidaceae > Prevotella. The sequence goes on along the minus strand of JAEETB010000071.1, from coordinate 825 downwards.
GGTGCAGGGTACGACCTGTACCACCACCAGAAGCTACTGAGAAGTAAGGCTTGCCAGCGAGCACGCGCTCCTTCTTATATGTACCTGCTACTGGGTGCTGGAAACGGGTGGGGTTGGTAGAGTTACCAGTGATGGAAACGTCAACGTTCTCCTTCCACAGGATAGCTACACCCTCACGAACATCGTCAGCGCCATAGCACTTTACCTTCAGACGGCTGGGGTTGTTGCCATAAGGAACCTCCTTGACAACAGCCAGGTCGCCAGTGAAGTAGTCGAACTTGGTCTGTACGTATGTGAAACCGTTGATACGGCTGATGATCTGGGCAGCGTCCTTGCCAAGACCGTTCAGGATCACGCGGAGTGGCTTCTGGCGAACCTTGTTGGCCATCTCGGCAATCTTGATGGCACCCTCAGCGGCAGCGAAGCTCTCGTGACCAGCCAGGAAGGCGAAGCACTCAGTCTCCTCGCGGAGCAGACGGGCAGCCAGGTTACCGTGACCGATACCTACCTTACGATCGTCAGCTACTGATCCGGGGATACAGAAGCTCTGCAGACCGATACCGATGGCCTCAGCAGCCTCGGCAGCTGTCTTCACACCCTTCTTGATGGCGATAGCAGCACCACAAACATATGCCCACTTGGCGTTCTCGAAGCAGATCAGCTGAGTCTCCTCACACATCTGGTAAGGATCAACACCTGCCTTTTCACAAATCTCATTGGCCTCCTCGATAGAGTTGATGCCATTCTCCTTCAGAGCAGCAAGAACCTGGTTGATACGGCGCTCCTGACTCTCAAACTGTACTTTTCTAATCATAGTCGTATCCT
>JAEETB010000070.1 GCA_016286575.1 Prevotella sp. | reverse complement strand
CATAGTCAGGAAACGAGACAAACAACTCAGATAAAGAAGTCAACAAAGTCAGTACAATAAACAGTTATTAACAAAAAGTCATTAAACAACCGCTCTAACAGAGTCAACACTATTCAGGGAAAGGCAAAAAGACATGGTTTCGTGCCAACGTGCCATCGTGCCATTTGCAAAATTCACTTCTTGAAAAATCTTGCTAATTCTATATTTATAATATTATATATTATAATATATAATATTATAAAATAATATATGTACCTCCTTTCTCTCCCATCCCCCAATTCCTAAAAACTAAAAATCGTAATGGCACGATGGCACGTTGGCACGTTTCATACTGAATAAGTTGTCACCGTCTTCCTGAAATCGTTGACAATCTTCCTGATATCGTTGACAATCGTTTTATTAAATAATGTGTAAAAATCCAATCGTTATGCCTATTTTCTGAAAAGAATCTGTACTTTTGCAGTCATGAAACCAGCTCAGATATTTCACCAGTACATCTGGATCATCAATAAGCTCAGGACCTATAAACGGCTGACGTTCGAGCAACTGAATCAGAAGTGGCAGGACGACGGTGTGGCCGATGGCAATCCGCTGCAACGCTCGTCGTTCAACCGTCATCGTGATGCCATCCTTGATATGTTTGGCATCATCATCGAGTGCGAACCAAAGACCTACAAGTACTACATCAGCAATCTGGAGGTGCTGAATGATGACAGTATTGAGCGCTGGATTTTCTCCACGCTCACCGTTCATGGCGTGCTGGCCGACAGCGCATCAGTCAGGGAATACGTGGTGCTCGAGAACCCACCTGCAGGAGAGGAATATCTCGAGACTATCATCCGCGCCATCAAGACGCACCACCAGCTGCTCATCGGCTACAAGGCTTTTGGAGCGGAAGGCTACGAAAAGATGCTCTGTCCGTACTCGCTCAAACTCGACAAACGGCGCTGGTATCTGCTCACCTACACAGGCCGTCACATGGCCACCTACGCCCTCGACCGCATGACGAAGGTGGAACTGACAGACGAGACCTTCGAGATGCCTGCAGACTTCTCGCCACAGGCCTATTTCTCAGAGTACTTTGGCGTGATGACTGACGATACACCAATGGCTCATGTGGTCATCCGCGCTCACAACTGGACACCTAACTACCTGCGCACGCTGCCTCTGCACCATTCCCAGCGCGAGATTGCCAGCACGGAGCACTACACGGACTTTTCCTTCGACATCCGCCCCACAGTCGACTTCCTGAATGAGTTGAAGAAATACGGCGACGGCATCGAGGTGCTCGAACCCCTCGAACTGCGTGAAAAGATGCATCAGATGTTCCTAGACGCCCTCAAACGCTACGAATAACACTCGAAATTCTTAAAAGATATTAAAATTCTAAGGGGTGTCCTGACTTTTGGGACACCCCCGCTTTTACTTTGCAAGCAAATTCTAAAATGTCTCACTAAAAAAGTAAAAGTTATGACTGGATTATTTCTCTTATTTTTCATGTTGATCATCATCGCAACCCTCGCGAACGATTACATTGTTTCACTTAATAAGTAATAAGGTTATGGTAACAAAGAAAATGTATTTTATGTACACAGAAGAAAGTGGCCCCGTTCTGGTACATGATATTTTAAATTATCATCATTATTTTTTGTTTATTTCATTTTTTTATTTACCTTTGCACCTCAGTAAATAACTATAATTATGGCATTACCTATATTTGAAGAATTTTTGTATCCGTTCTTGCTTGCAACAAACGGGAAAGATATGACTATCTCAGAAATGAGGCAATATATCATAGATTTTTCACTTAACGGACGAGGACAGTAGCCTTCGTACTAAATTTGAAGAGTAATTTTCATGTATGTACTAGATCGCAAAGTGACTCAGCCAAACAATAATATCGTATTAAACAATCCTATATTTAGAAAGGAATAATATGCTAGATTTCCGAGCAATATCACTTTTTTCCAGCGCAGGAATTGCAGAAACATACTTTGAACGTCAAGGTGTGCATGTTCGAGTTGCATCTGAGCTGTTGGAAGAACGTGTGAAACTATATCGCCAGATGTATCCAGAGGTACGTATGTTCCAAGGAGATATAACTATCAATAATAATTATAATCAAATAATTGAAGCTGCGAGGGAAGAAAAATGTGATTTCCTTTTAGCTACACCTCCATGTCAAGGAATGAGTAAAGCCGGATTGAAGAAGAAAGGCGATCCACGTAATAGCTTAATTTTGATTGCAATAAATGCGATCAAAGACATACAACCTAAGTTCGCTATTATAGAGAATGTTCCTGAGATCACATGGGCAAAGATTGAATATAAAGGTGAACTTATTAAAATAGGCGACCTCATCGAAAGAGAACTTGGTATTAATTATACTTTTAACAAACAAAAGATAGTTAATACCATGAATTATGGAATTGCACAGTCAAGAGAAAGATGCGTGTTTTTGCTTTCTCGGAAAGACACACAAGTAAAATGGGAATTCCCAGAGCCAGAAAAACATATCTTAACAATGAGAGATGTCATTGGTGATTTACCTTCATTAGATCCTTATGTAACAGACATCACGGAAGAACAAAGAAAGAAGCTGTTTCCTGATTTCGATAAGAAAAAGGAAGCAGGATTAGCAATATCTCCTTGGCATTATCCGCCAAACCATGTCTATAGACATGTTGTTGCAATGATGCATACTCCCGAAGGTTGCTCTGCAATGAGCAATAAAGTATATTTCCCTGCAAAAAAAGACGGGACAAAGACAAAAGGATTTAATAATACATATAAAAGACAACATTGGGACAAGCCTGCATTCACAATCACAATGTATACAAGTCGTATTGGTTCTCAACAAAATGGTCACCCAGGTCATCCAATAATAGATTCTGAGGACGAAGAAAAGAGAATTTGGTCAGACCCACGAACTATGACTATCTTTGAGATAATGAGACTGATGTCATTACCAGACGATTGGAATATGCCTCTCGACACGAGTCATAATCTTGTCCGTGAAGTAATGGGTGAAGGTGTACCTCCAAGGCTTTTGGAAAAAGCTTTAATTGAACTGGACAAAGCTATAAATGGAAATTAAATTTAGAAATAGAATCAAAGCACTTTCTCTTTTTGCTAATGTAGGAGTAGCAGAGTCATATCTACATGATGTAGGGGTAGATGTGGTTGTTGCAAATGAACTTGTTGAGAAAAGAGCGAGATTTTATCGTCATTTATATCCTGAAGTCAATATGATTGCAGGAGATATAACAGACGAAGGAATATACAACGAAATAATACACAAAGCGCGTCTTGAAAGTGTTGACTTTATTCTAGCCACCCCCCCATGTCAAGGAATGTCTTGTGCTGGAAGAAAAGACCCTCAGGACCCAAGAAATAGCCTAATTTTCTATGCAATAAAAGCTATCAAGGACCTAAATCCCAAATTTGTTTTGATAGAAAATGTGCCACGCCAGAAGCAGACAAAATTGAATATGGGTTCAAAATGTGTACCTATTCCTGAATTTGTCGAAGCAGAATTGAGTGACAATTATCAATTCAATGAAAAGCGTGTTATAAACGCAATGGATTACGGTGTACCCCAATCTCGTCAACGTTACTTTTATTTATTAGTCAGAAAAGATGAAGGAGTTCATTGGGAATTTCCTCAGCCTGATGGCAAAATAATAACATTAAAAGATGCTATTGGAGCTCTTCCATCGCTTGATCCTCTACTTCGTGAAGAATCTGAGAGATATAGATTTCCAGATTATGAACGAAAGAGAAAAGATGGTCTTAAAATATCAAAATGGCACATTCCACCATTGCAGACGTGGAAATATGTTGAATGGCTAATACATACACCAACGGGATGTTCTGCTTTTCAAAACGAGATATTTTTCCCATCAAAGGACGGAAGAAGAATTAAAGGTGGACCTCAAACATACAAGCGTATGTCCTGGGACAAGCCTGCTACAACCGTAATGAGTAATAGTAACATCATTTCTGCCTTTACAACCGTTCATCCAGGGCGTGTAATTATAAATAGCAATTTAGAGTACGAACGGCAATACTCAGATCCTCGTGTTCTTACAATATATGAATTGCTTATCATTTCATCCTTACCATTGGATTGGGATATACCTGATTGGGCAAGTGATTGCATGATAAGGGAAGTAATAGGCGAAGGAATTCCTCCCCTAATGGTAAAGAGGGCAATTGAGAACTTAATCGTTGAAGGTAAATACAATCAGTAAGATATTATATCATGATAGATAAACAAAGAATTGCAGCAAAGAAATTTGCCGAAACTTGGAAAGGAAGAGGTTACGAAAAAGGGCAGAGCCAAGCTTTTTGGTTGGAACTGCTTCAAAAGGTTTTTCTTGTAGAAGATCCATATTCCTACATAAAATTTGAGGAAAAGGTAAAAATGACAAATACCGGTTTTATTGATGCGCGTATCTCTAAAACCAAAGTTTTAATTGAACAAAAATCCATCGGAGTAAACTTGAAGAAAGAGAAACTTCAGTCAGATGGTGAATGGTGCACTCCATTCGGACAAGCAAAAAGGTATATTTCTGGATTGGAACTTTCTAAACACCCTCGTTGGGTTGTCCTATGTAATTTCAAATCATTCTTGATTTTTGACATGGAGCAACCCAATGGAGAGCCTTTTGAAGTCTTATTAGAAAACTTAGAAAGAGAGTATCAGAGATTGGATTTCTTGGTTTCAACTGGTCCTGCACATCTTCGTCAAGAAAAGGAAGTGTCTTTCAAAGCCGGTGAGCTCATTGGTAAACTTTATAATGCTTTTCTAGGCCAATATAAAGATCCAACATCCCCTCATTCATTGCATTCACTTAATGTTTTATGTGTAAGATTAGTTTTTTGTTTGTACGGTGAAGATGCTGGACTTTTTGGTACAAATCACAGTGCTTTCTATGATTATTTGAGACCATGTGAAATACCATTAATGCGTGGTGCATTGATTGAATTGTTTAAGGTGTTAGATACTGAAATCGACAAGCGTGATCCTTATCTCCTTGATAACATCAAGCAATTTCCATATGTAAATGGAGGATTATTCCATGATGAGACACCTACTGAGATACCACACTTTACGGATGAAATAGCGAACTTGTTGTTAGAAGAGTGTAGCTCAGGCTTTGATTGGTCCCGTATATCGCCAACAATCTTTGGAGCAGTTTTCGAGTCAACTCTTAATCCCGAGACAAGAAAGAGTGAGGCCATGCACTATACCAGTTTGGATAATATCCACAAAGTTATAGATCCTCTCTTCCTAGATGACTTAAAATCTGAGCTAAACCAGATAAAAATGATAAATGCCAAAAAAACAAGAAATCACAAATTATTTGAATTTCAAGAAAAATTGGCTAACCTAAAGTTTCTTGATCCCGCATGTGGTTCGGGAAATTTCCTTACTGAGACATATTTGAGCCTTAGGAGATTGGAAAACGAAATGATCTCGATTTATTATGAAGGATATCCCATGTTCAATTTAGGTGACCCAATAAAGGTTTCAATTGAGAATTTCTATGGTATTGAAATAAATGATTTCGCAGTTTCAGTTGCAGCAACAGCATTATGGATTGCAGAATCTCAGATGTGGCATGAAACAGAGAATCTTGTACAGTTTGATGGAGAGTTTCTACCACTCAAGACCAACAACAATATTCGTAATAATAATGCTTTTGATATAAACTGGCACGATGTAGTTCCTGTCAGCAATCTAAATTACATCATAAGTAACCCTCCATTTATTGGCGCTCGATATATGTCCGAAGCACAAAAAGCAGATAAACTAAAAGTCTTTGGAGGTGAATGGAAACACTTAGGTAGTCTTGACTATGTTTGTTGTTGGATATATAAAAGTTTGCAATTTATGAACCAAAACAATGACATGAGAGCGGCTATTGTGGCCACCAATAGTGTTTGTCAAGGTGAACAAGTTCCTGCATTATGGACTCCATTGTTCGAGAAAGGAATAACTATTGATTTTGGATATCAAAGTTTTCCATGGGAATCTGAAGCAAAAGATAAAGCTCATGTGCATTGTGTAATATTAGGATTCTCTGCTCAAAATGATAGTAGGGTTAAACGAATATTTGTAGGCAATGATTTATATTATGTAGATAATATTAATGGTTATCTACAGGGGAAGCCAAATGACACTATAGAAAGTCATTCTAAGGCAATCTGCAAAGAAGCACCTCTTATGCAATTAGGAAATAAAGCCATTGATGCTGGTTTTTTAAGTAAATATTCTCCTTCTGAGAAAGACGCAATCATTAAAAAGTATCCAAAAGCAAGGCAATTTTTCAAGCTTTGTTATGGTGCGGACGAGTATCTTGATGGACGTGAAAGGTGGTGTTTATGGCTAAAAGATCTTGCACCAAGTACTTATAGTGGAATTAAATCAATAATGAATGCAGTAAACAAGGTAAAAGAATTCCGCGAAAATAGCAAAAGGGAGCAAACCCAAAAGTTTGCGTCTACACCAATGCTTTTTGGCGAAATTCGTCAACCAGACTCTTCATATTTGATTGTACCTCTTGTAAATACTGAAAAAAGAGTCTATATTCCTATGGATTTCTTTAATTCCGATGTTGTCCCAACTCATCAACTCGGTGTTATTCAGAATGCTTCAATGTACCATTTTGGTGTATTGCAAAGTATTATACACATGGCATGGATGCGTTTCGTTTGTGGAAGGCAAGAAATGCGTACAAGATATAGCGTAAATATTGTCTATAATAATTTTCCATGGCCTTCACCCACTGAATCACAAATCAGCAAAATTGAAAAAACTGCAAAGGCGATTCTCAATATACGAAAGAAGTATTCAAGTTGGAAACCTTTTGACCTTTATGGGAATCTTATGCCACCAGACTTAATTAAGGCCCATAAAGACAATGACAAGGCTGTTATGGAAGCATATGGGATGAATCCTAAAGATTACACTGAAGACAAATCCAATGCCATCTTACTAAATATGTATAACAAAATCATATACGGATAATGACGAATAATTAAATACATGCTAGATAATTTCTGATCATAAAGATTCCTTGCAGTAATGGATAATCTCACTGAAGAACAACGGCACAAGAACATGGCTGCGATTCGTGGGAAGGATACGAAGCCAGAGATGATTGTGCGCAAGGGGCTGTGGAGTAGAGGATTCAGATATAGACTTAATTCTCCAAAGTTGCCTGGGCATCCAGACTTGGTGCTGAGAAAATACAGGACTTGTATCTTCATCAATGGTTGTTTCTGGCATGGTCATCTTGTTGATTCGAGCACAATGGAGAGCTCTGCTTGCTGTAAAATACCAACAGCGAACCATGATTTCTGGGTGGCAAAGATTCGCAGGAACAAGGAGCGTGATAAGGAGGAACAGCGTAAATTGGCTGAAATGGGGTGGCATTGCATTACGGTTTGGGAATGTGAGTTGAAATCAAACCAGAGAGAGCAGACATTAGATTCAATAGCTTTTACATTGAACCATATATGGTTGCAGGATCATGGTGCAAAGAACAAATCTTACCCAAAGTTGGAGGAAGAGGATATGCAGATGCCAATGGCAGCTGAGGAATAGCACAAAATGGCCAAGATAAGAGATATGTTAAAAGGAAAGGGTTATAGATTATGGGAACATTAAAAGAGTATCAATGTAACGGTTGTGGCTATACCATAAGTGGCACCAGGAAAGGTCGTACCTTGGGTATGATGGGTGAAATCGAAACGGAAAAGGTTCCGAGGAAATGTCCTAAGTGCGGAGGTGACATGAAAGAAACGGGAACAGTCATCATGATAGATTAATACCAAGTGCGGAAAGCTGCGGCTGACCGTACTTTTTTGATGAAATGTTTGGCGGTGTCAAAGAAATGCCTTATCTTTGCAGCGTGGATGAAGAGTCCATCACTTTAATAGTAACCCTAAATTTTAAAATATGAAGAATAAATATGAAGAATAAAGATGAAATAGATATAAAGGATTCTCTGCACGTAATTTATGGAGCATGAAACAATGGTATATGTTCTATATTAATATCAATCCGGAAATTCTGCACCAAGTTGGTTCAGAAATACAAATGCTTGAAAACCAGTATTCTTTAAAACTGCACCAGCTTGGTGCAGAATTAGATGGCGCAAAACTCCACCAAGCTGATGGAGAATTCCCTTTGCTTTTTGCATTTGTACCTTGGAGACATCACGTTGAGATTATTACCAAGTGCGAAACTATTGAGAAAGCTCTGTTCTACATCGGCAAAACCATCGAGCAAGGGTTAAGTCGTGATGCTCTCATCAATTGTATTAATGCAAGGCTCTATGAGACGCAGGGCAAGATTGAGAACAACTTTTCTGAGCACCTGCCTGAACTGCAGAGCAAACTGATACAGGAGGTACTGAAAGAAAATATGTTGCCCACCAAGGAGCAACTGAAAGAACGTATGGAATTATTGAAAAAGGAATTGAAGCAGACTAAACGACTGATGAATATAAAATAGTCCTCACTATTATTCTTAAAAGACCTTAAAGTTTAGTGGGGTGTCCTGACTTTTGGGACACCCTACTGCTATTTTTGCCGCTGATTTGCGAAGGCAGGATGCTATGCCTTGGCAGCAAAGTTAACGGTATTATAAACTAAATTTTTAAGAATTATGGAATTTAAATTAAGAGCAAACATTGTTATGAGCAAGGAGCTGACCATAGAGGCTGAGCACCTGGCAGAGGCATTGGAAAAAGCACATGCCATGATGGCGGAGCCGGTTTCAATGAAGGAGACAACAAGAGAGATGTATTTCGATGTACTGAGTGGCATCAAGTGGGCGGATGAAAGCAAGTTTCGATGTGTAGTATGAGATATAGTACGATTGTGGAAAAGGACGACAAGACGTTGGTGGACATCATCGCGGCACTGGAGCAGTTTGAGCAGGACAGGTTCATTGCTGGCATTCAGGCGCGCCACTATACGAAATACGACATAGAACAGGCTCTCGACATGGTGGTATCGTACCAGTCGAGGATGAATGTGGAGGCACGCTCGCTGGTGAGGTTCTCAGAGACGTTTATCAGGCAGTTTGCTACTGACAACAACACGTGCTTCAATGAGGCGCAGCGCTACTTCAACCGTATACGCTCGACACTGTGCGCTCTGAAAAAGGTGTTTCAGAAGACTACGCCACGCTCGATGACGCAATTGCCTGAGGGCGTGCAGCAGCCAACGGTGTTCGAACGCTCTGCGCTGTCATACGGCGCATGTGTGATTGACCTATGGGGACTGGCATCATACGACGATGTGGTACAGCAACTCTACCATCAACTGGAAACACTACTGACAACGGCTACAACGATTCTGGGCCTGTGTCACCAGATGATAGAGAGTGAGGTGAAGATCCGTCAGGACACGCAGCAGCTGAGGAGCATATATCATGAGAGTTGTGAGCAGCTGATGGGCAGCGTGAGGGAGTTTGCGGGATTCCTTGGAACGGTGAAGCAAATGCCAGAGACTGAGCTGAACAAGCGCAGAAAGAATGCGCGCTCGATGGACGATTTCCTGAAGAAGGAATATCACAATGTGGAGAAGAAGGTGTTCAAGCAGTATGTGTGGCTGGAGGCTGTTCGCCAGGGTCATAACGATGGACTGACAGAGGAAGAGACCTACCTCTTTCACGATAACCACGAGCGCGTTAGGCAGGTGCGCTGGGCCATAGAGCACTTCGACGAGCTGGGTGTGGAAGGTCAGCAGGGTAAGCTCGACTCAACCATGCTGGTGTACTTCCTGAAATGGTGTGGTATCGGTCAGGCCAAGGAGAAACGCCTCTATCAGTACTTCTGTGAAACGTATAAGGGCGAGTACAGTCTGCTGGTTTGGTCGGCTGTGTCGAAGGAACGCAAAGACCTACGTGATAGCGGCATTACAGACAGAGGGGCGGCGACATCCTTCCAGCAAATGATGGAAAAGTTGCAGAAAGAGGTGGCAGCAATCTGAAAGTTTTCGATTTTCAAGAAAAACAGGTAGATGGATTCCAATGGGGGTTCATCTACTTTTTTTGTATCGTTTCCTCGCGTATTGAGGAAAACATGCCAACTTTTCCTCAATTTGAGGTTGCACTGAGGAAAAGTTTCCATCGTCCCTGAGGAAAAGTGGCTGTTTCTGAGGAAAAGTTTTCGATTTGGAGTGTTAAATTCTGAGGAAAAGTTGAAACGGCCATCTACCGTCTTTTTAGGTTGCCCTTTTATTTTCGATGACGTTGTTGTAATTTTGCCAATGAAATCATTTTAGTATTAACCAGAGTGGAGTGAGAGTCCTCTGAGGTGAAAAGCTGCAGCAATCATGCTCTTCTCACAAACGCTTTGAGTTATGACAAGAGACTTAAGTGAGTATGTATGCCTTGATGGCGTGTACGTGAAGGAGGATCAGGTGGTGAAGATGGCCCAGAATGCTGGCAGTTTCGCTGTGGCTGAACATTATCTTTGTGCGCTGTTGGCGCATGGACTGATGTATGGCAAGAAGGAGATTATCGACCGCGTGAACGAGGTGAGGGGGCAATATCAGGTTTTGCCATTTGCCAAGCCTGAAGACCAAGGCCCTCGCGATGAGTATGGCCGCAGTCGCATGGAGTCCGTGGAATTGAAGGTCAGAAAGGCATACGGCCAGATGTCTGAGGAGCGGCGGCATGAGGTGATGAAGCAGTGCCTGCAGTTGTTGAGGATGCAGAGTGACCTGTTTTCGAAGAAGAACGACTGGCTGGGCGTGATGCTGGTGGTACGAGACCGCCTGGACGGCAACATCAATCAGAATAACTTTTATGAATACGCGTGCGCGATTACGCCTGAGGACTGGCCTGAGGCGTTGCGTATAGGTGAGCATACGGCCAAGAACTTCAGCCGCCAGTTGGCTGCTGAGGACAGGATGGAGGCTTACTATGACATGGAGAGTAACCCTCAGGAAAAGCTCTGTGATAAGCTCTGGGAGATCATTATTCAGGCTGTTCTTACGGAAATTCCGTAAAAATCAAGCAAGGTTTACGGAAGAATTTACGGAAATCTTACGGACTTACGGAATACGGGGTTGTGCATTGAAAATCATACTACTTTTGCATCAGAAATCAGAAGTAAAACAAAAAATTGAAAGGTTATGAAACGAAGAAGAATTTTGTACGTAGGTACGTTCGCGGAACTCGCAAGATTTGTAGAGTTGCAGGTGTTTGACGGTTTTAAAGTGGAGGACGAAGAAAATGAATGGGAGTGGTAACAAAAGACTCACCATTATGCTGAAAACAATGGTGAACGGCTATATGCTGGAGGTGAACAACGAGGGTTATATGTACTTCAATGCCCAAAGTCTGCTGGAAGGATTCTGCATCCATGTGGGCATGGAACGGCTGGAGGCGATGACCAAGGAGGAAATCAAGGCGATGGTCAAATCTGTCAAGGACGGCAGCATCGCGAAGAAACTCCAGGCAGAGGTGACAGAGTTGAAAGCCCTGATTTCTGAGCAGAAAAAGCAAATCAGAGATTTGAAAAAGACAATCAAGGAACTGAATGAAAATTGAAAAGTAAGACTATGGAGAAGATAAGAATTACGAGCGTAAGAAACGCTCATGGTGTGAAAGTGAAGCGCTGCTGCGCCAGTTGTCAGCACAAGTGCGTTGAGGCGGACGGTACAAGGGTCTGCGCACTGAAGATGATGATGGTGGAACAGAAGTTCAAGTGCAAGCAGTGGCAGATGAGCGACGGTATGAAGAATGCCGGTAAAGGGGGAGGTGTGGTTCGCCTAATAGGAACGCAAGAAGTTATTATTCACTAAAGTTTCGCAAGTGATAGTGCACCTGCATAATTTAACATAAAATAGGAATAAAAAAGGCTTCGAAGTTTGCTCAACTCACTGAAAATGAGTAACTTTACAATCGCCAAACAGTAAAGTTCAAA
>JAEETB010000431.1 GCA_016286575.1 Prevotella sp. | reverse complement strand
TAATCAAATAAAAAGAATAATGAATACCTTATTTCTCGGAATAGTTATATTTCTTATTGTGCTGGCAGTTTTTGACCTCGTAGTCGGAGTCAGCAATGATGCAGTAAACTTCCTGAACTCTGCCATCGGTGCTAAAGTGGCGAGATACAGGACAGTTGTGTCAGTGGCGGCTATCGGTGTGTTTGCTGGAGCGGCCTTGAGCAATGGCATGATGGACGTGGCCCGGCACGGCATCATGACGCCACAGTATTTCTCATTCTACGACGCGATGTGTGTATTCCTGGCTGTAATGATTACCGACGTGGTACTGCTCGATGTGTTCAACACGCTCGGCATGCCGACATCCACCACCGTCTCGATGGTATTCGAACTGCTGGGAGGAGCATTTGCCATCGCCCTGCTGCATATACTCCACGGGGCAACGGCAGCAGACGGGACGTTACTTTCATTAGGTGATCTGCTGAACACGGAGAAAGCCATTTCGGTCATCCTTGGCATTTTCCTCAGTGTTGCCATTGCGTTTGTCCTCGGCATGCTGGTGCAGTGGGTGGCACGCGTCGTTTTCACTTTTACATACCGTGTGAACGGGAGAACGACAGATCAGTCAGGCAAGATGGGAAGTCTGGTTGCATCGTCGCTAAAGATTGGTATCTTTGGTGGACTATCAGTGACGGCCATTGTTTGGTTCCTGCTTATCAACGGATTGAAGAGTAGCAGTTTAATGACGCCTGAGTTGAAAGAAATGGTCAGTCAAAACACGCTTCTGATTATTGGCGGAGGCGCGGCCGTTTTCTCTGTGCTATTGACGCTGCTGAGTGCCATGAAACTGCCCGTACTAAAGTTCGTTGTATTGTTGGGCACCTTCGCCCTGGCAATGGCATTTGCAGGCAACGACCTCGTGAACTTTGTAGGTGTTCCGCTGACAGGACTTGAGGCATATCAGGACTACATGGCCAACGGCAATGGCGAATCGCAGGACTACATGATGTACTCACTGATGGATAGTGCTCATACCCCCGCACTCTATCTCATCGCGGCAGGTGTGGTGATGGTGCTCGCACTGGTCTTCTCAAAGAAGGCGCAGAACGTAGTGAAGACCTCGGTGGACCTCTCGCGACAGGATGAGGGTGACGAGATGTTTGGTTCGAGTGGTGTGGCACGGACGTTGGTGCGCACGTCCAGAAATATGGCCAACGGCATGGCTTCTGTAGTTCCGAATGGTGTGGCGCGATGGATTGACTCACGCTTTAATGCCGATGCTGCCGTGCTGAAGCGGGGAGCCGCCTTCGATGAGATTCGTGCAGCGGTCAATCTGGTTCTCGCTGGGGCGCTGGTGGCATTGGGTACATCGCTCAAACTGCCGCTATCCACCACCTACGTCACTTTTATGGTAGCCATGGGTGCTTCGCTGGCAGACCGAGCATGGAGTCGCGAGAGCGCAGTATTCCGTATTACTGGTGTGCTATCGGTCATAGGTGGTTGGTTCATCACGGCTGGTGTAGCGTTCATGTTGTGCTTCCTCGTCTGCATCGCCCTGTTCTTTGGATCGTTTGTGGCAATGGCCGTTGCCATCGCGCTGGCCATCTTCTTGCTTATTCGAAGCCATCTGCACTATGAAAAAAACAACAAGACCAGTGAGGCCGACGAATTGTTTGATCGCATTGTTCGTAGCTGCGATAAAGCAGAATGTTGGATACTGCTTCGACAACATGTGGCACTAACCATCACACATCAACTACAATTGGTAGCAGAAACTTATAAATCGATGACCGATGCTTTCTTTTATGAGGACTATCGTACGCTGAAACGTACCGCAGCGGTGACCGAAAACCAACGCAAAGATATAAAACGCCAGCGACGCAAACAGATTATGGCCCAACGACGTATAGACCCCATGTTGAGTATTGAGAAGGGCACATGGTACTTTCTGACAATCAACTCGCTGGCGCAAATGGTATATTGCTTGAAACGTATGGGTGAGCCATGCTTAGAGCATGTAGGCAACAACTTCAGTCCGGTGCCAAGCAAATATATCCAAGAGTTCATTCAGATGCGCAATGAGATATTACAACTCTTCAACCGGGCCTGCCATGCCGAAACAATGGCGTTGATACGTGGTGATGCCGAAAAACTTCAATCACAGCTTTCCGATTATCGACGGACTATCATCCACGACATTCAAGCCAAGCAACTCAATATTGAGAGTATGACTGTATTTCTGAATTTGGTTCAGGAGTCGCAACAACTTCTCAGTGCCTTGCGCCATACTGTGAGGGGAGCAAACAAGTTTGATGAGTAATAAATTTAATAATACAATTGTCGGATGGGCATCGACTCCTCTGATGACACTTG
>JAEETB010000430.1 GCA_016286575.1 Prevotella sp. | reverse complement strand
CACGACTTAACAAATTCATAAAGCAACATGAGTATAATAGACTTGAAAATGATTCTGATGTTCGTGATGGCCGCCGTGCCGTTCACGTTCGCCATGCGCTGGCGACCTGCATTCGCCACGCGATTCTTTGAGGGTATGAAGCGCAGCAACAACTTCCGCAAGTTCTTCACGCTCGTCATCCTGATGGTGATGATAGCCCTCGAGTTCATCGAC
Organism: Prevotella sp.; assembly: GCA_016286575.1. GTDB lineage: Bacteria > Bacteroidota > Bacteroidia > Bacteroidales > Bacteroidaceae > Prevotella. Next base: position 2,152 of record JAEETB010000430.1, on the reverse strand, counting down.
TTCCAGGCATCCACAGCCATTGCCACGATGATGCACGACGGTCATCTGTCCGCAGCTGATGCCGCACAGACCATCGGCCTTTACGGCGCACTGATGACACGCCCCTACGCCACACTCTTAGCCGCAGTGATGAGCCTGGCCATGTTCTCGTACAAATGGGCCGACACGGTGCTCACCTACCTCCACAACCACCCGAAGCATTTCCTCGTCGTGGCAGCCGTCGCCATGCTCATCGCCATGGTCTCGCCCCGCTACATCATCGTCACCGAGATGCTGGAGATAGTGCTGCTTGCAGCATACATCTACCCCAACCGTATCGGCAACATAACAGGAGGCGGCATCCCGCAGTCCACTATGCGGGATGCCGTGCTGGCATAAACACAAAAGCATTACGACATGGATAAGGAAACAGTTAGAAACAGCCAGGTGCGAATTGTCACAGACATCGCTCTCTGGAACCTGCTGCTGCAGGGTGTGAAGAAACAGCCGAAGTACAGTCGCCTCGAAGCCTTCCGCGACCTGATGGAGCGTCAGCGCATCGCGCTGCTTACGGGTGACGGAAAGTTCATGAAAGGCAGCGTCCTCGAGTTCTCGAAAGCCTGGGGATGGGACCGCGATACGGTCAGCCGTTTCTTGGAGAAGTTACAGGAGCTTGGCATTGTCACCATGACCTTGGCAGGCAACCGAAGGGCAATCAAGTTAAACTATATCACAGACAACGATTTTTAGGGTGTACGACGACTGAAGCGGAGAGCGCTTGCGCGTCTGCCCCAGGTCGTGCCACACTGCCCTTGGGCAGAAGGGTGTAGCCTAATACGCACTTTGTCGGCAGATGCCCCACAAAGATGCCCGTCCTCAATCGCAAGCGGATTGGAGCAAGCTCTCGGACGGTTAGGCTCAGGGTTCACACCCCAAGACCCCCATTTAAACTAATAAACGAATAAAAACATGGCTAAGCAAGTATGCGATTTAAGAGCAGGAAAAGGTATAACCGTTGCTCAAAGTAACGAACACCTTCGTGTAGGACAGCAAAACGCCTATATGAAGAAGGTTTCAGGTACACAAGACCCCACCCGCGAGCATCTCAACTTCGAGATTGGCCGTGGTGGCATAGTAAAAGAGGTGGATAAAGAAACCTCCATCCCCACCCGTATCAGGGAAATCCTGAAGTCAAGGGGTATCACCGACCCCAATGCAGGGCTTTCTGAGGATGATCCGCGTCGCCGTCGGACGGTTGCGAATATCATATTAGAGGGTTCACGCGACGTGATGCGTCAGTTGGCCTTCGGCAATCAGGAGGTGAATTTCAAACGTGGATCTGACAATTCTCAGGTCACTCGCTGCCCAGGAATTGAGAAGTGGGCACAGGACATGTATCACTTCATGGCCGACAAATACGGTGAGGATAACATTGCGGCATTTGTCGTTCACCTCGACGAGACCTTACCACATATCCATTGTACACTGCTACCCATCACAGAAAAGAACAAGTTTTCCTACAACAAGTTCTTTGGCGGTAATAAGGAGGATGGCTCACGTAAGTTCAAGGAACTGCACGACCAATTGGCCGAGGTGAATGCCAAGTACGGACTGGAACGTGGTGACAGTATCGCCACGACCAATGCCAAGCATAAGTCATATATGCAGTGGCTGGAGGAACAGATTGATTCCGGCAAGGTAACCCTCAACGAGCAAGAGCAGAAGATGACCGAACAGTCCACACAGATTACGGCAAACCAAGGAAGGCTTGACAATCTGGAAACCGAAATCAAAAGAGCCGAGAAACGCTACAAGGGATTGACCACCATGATAATCAATCTTCGGGAACAGAAGCAGATAATCATCACCGAGATTGGTGGTCTTGAAGAGGAATACAAGAATGGTCATATTCCCATCGATGAACTTGAAGAGAAGAAACAAAAGTTAGAAAACCAGCTCAACGATATACAGACAAAGTTGGACGACAAGAAAACAAAACTCGATGCTGCCATGACACAGTTAGAGAAACTGACAGGCATGAAAGAAAATCTTGAAAAGGCATACGATTCGCTATATGAGCAGGTCGAAAAGAACAGTCCGACACTGGAGGATGATGCCATGCGTGAAATGACTACAATGATGTGGAGCGAGGCCATCGAAGAGGTTCAGAAGG
>JAEETB010000429.1 GCA_016286575.1 Prevotella sp. | reverse complement strand
TTCCAGTCAGTAGAATCCTGTAGGGCCTTGGCTTTCTCGATAAGTTCACGCTTCTTATCGGCATTCTCCTTGAAGGTGGTCTTCAGGCCTTTGAAGTATTCGGCCTTGCGTCCGAAGAAGTCATCGCAGGCAGCACGGAAGCGCTCGAAGATCTTCACGTTCATCTTCTGAGGTGCGAAGCCGATGGTCTTCCACTCAGCCTGGATATCGATAATTTCCTTGGTATGCTTCTCCCAGTCGCCACTGCCCTTGTTCTCCTCAGCGGCAATGCTCTCTACCTTCTCGCAGAGGGCTGTCTTACGTGCAAGATTGTCTTCCTCCTTGGCACGTACACCCTCGAAGTGCTGCTGATGGCGCTTGTTGATCACGGTGGAAGCAGCCTTGAAGCGGTTCCAGATCTCCTCGCGCTGCTCCTTGGCTACAGGGCCGATCTCGCGATACTCCTGATGGAGCTTCTGCAACTGGTGGAAGGCGCTGATGACATCCTCCTCGTCAGCCAGCTTCTCTGCTGCCTCGCAGAGGGCAGTCTTCAGCTCGAGATTCTTCTTGAAGTCGTATTCACGGGCCTCGCTGTTGAGGCGCAGCATATCGTAGAACTGCTCAACATAGAGCTGGTAGTTACGCCAGAGTTCGTTGGCCTTCTCAGCAGGCACGTTCTTGATCTCGCGCCACTGCTGCTGGAGTGACTTGAACTCCTGATAGTTCTTATTGGCCTCATCTGGGGTCGTAATCATGGTCTTGATCTTGTCGATGATGGAGAGTTTCTTGGTGAGGTTCTCCTGCTTCTCGGCTTCCTGCTCCTTGAAGAGTTTGGCACGCTTCTCTTTGATGATGCCCATCTCTGCCTTGAAGTGCTCCTCGAGCTCATCAGGTGTGATCTGATACTGCTCTGGATCGCCACCAGCTTCGAGATAGGCCTTGAGCTTAGCCTCGCGCTCAGCAATGTGCAGCTTGTAGAAGGCTGTCTTCAGATAGTCAACCTCGTCCTTTTGCGGGGCTTCGTCGCCGTGGGCAATGTCCTGCAAACGCTTCAGAACCTCGGCTTTGGTCTCATAGACCTTGCGAGGCTGTTCTTCAGCAGCAGTAGCCACTTCTTCATTCACCACTTCAGGCGCAGCTGCTTCTTCGTTCACCACTTCAGGAGCTGCCGTTTCCTGGATAACTTCTTTTGTTTCCTCCTGCTGGAGGATGTTGTCTTGAGAGTCCATCATTTAACTATTTAGTTATTGACATTGAGTTATAATGACGCATCGCGTCATCGCATTTGGCGTCAAAGGTACTAAAAAAAGGTAAAAAAATTAAAAAGTAAAAAGGCAAAGCGATTCGCGTTTGCATTATTTAACTAAAATCCTTTTACTTTTTTACCTTTTTACCTTTTTTACTTTATGTTTACACCAGTCGTTTGTGACGGAAAATCCACCATGCAATGCCTGAAATTGCCACAGAAACAATCATTGCGAAGACGAATCCCCAGGGCTTGCTCTCCATGCCATTGATCAGGTTCATGCCAAACATCGAGGTGACGAGGGTGGGTATCATCATGAGGATGGTCACTGAGGTCAGCGTTCGCATCACGGTGTTCATATTGTTGTTGATAATACTCTGATAGGTGTCCATCGTCGACTCGAGAATGTTAGAGTAGATGCTGGTGGTTTCGCGTGCCTGGGTCATCTCGATGTTGACGTCCTCAATCAGGTCAGCGTCGAGCTCGTCGATCTGCAGCTTGAACTTCAGCTTCTGGAGCAGGTTCTCGTTACCACGGATGGAGGTCTGGAAGTAGGTGAGCGAGTCCTGCAGGCGGCTGAGACCAATCAGACTCTCGTTGTTCACCTCCTTATCGAGGTTGCGCTTGGCCTTGTCGACGAGCATTGAGATCTGCTTCAGGCGCTTCAGGTACCAGACGGCACTGGAGAGGAACAGGCGGAAGATCATGTCCACATGGTCTGTGAACCCCTCGCCACGCTTCTGCTGGAAGGAGAGGAAGTCGATCATCATGTTCGTCTCGTAAAAGCAGACGGTGATGGTGACATCGCGCTTGTGGATGATACCAAGAGGCACTGTGGTATAAGGCGTCCTCGAACGTATTTCCTTGACGTAGGGGATACGGAGGATAATGAGCATCCATCCGTCGTCGTACTCATAACGGGCACGCTCGTCGGTATCGCTGATGTCCGACATGAAGTAGTCGGGGATGTTGAACTTCTCTTCGAGTTCGTGCTGGTCTTCTTCGGTGGGGCAAGTCACCTGTATCCAGCAATTGGGCTGCCACTCTGTGAGCTGGGTCAGTCCGCCTTGGGTGTTCCAGAAAGTCTTCATTGTGCTAATCCTTTTTTCGTTTGTGAAATGGTTTTAGCGGCAAAGGGATT
>JAEETB010000069.1 GCA_016286575.1 Prevotella sp. | reverse complement strand
TACACTTTACCACCAATATTTAACCTTTATAAACACTTAAAGGGGTGTTTATAACAAGTCGGAATTAGCAAATCTTACGTGAACCGTCGCCAATGACTACATCATATACTTTCGGTTCGTGACCGTACTTCTCATTGAAGCGTTTCTTGGCATCTTCTATGAACTTCTTGTAGAGATCATTGCGCACAAGGTTGATTGTACAGCCACCGAAACCACCACCCATAATACGGCTACCTGTCACACCGTTTTCCTTAGCGATGTCGTTCAGATAGTCAAGTTCCTCACAAGAAACCTCGTAGTCCTTTGACAGACCTTCGTGGGTCTTGTACATCATCTCGCCAACCTTCTCGTAGTCGCCTTCGTTCAGTGCATCGCAGACAGCCAGTACACGGTCTTTTTCACCGAGTACGAATTTGGCACGCTTGTAATCCTCTTCGCCTACCTCTGCACGAACCTCATCCAGCTGCTCCCAAGTACAGTCACGCAGGGTCTCGAATTTACCCTCCGGATGTCTGGCCTGGATGTGCTTCACAACATTCTCACAACTATTACGACGATCGTTGTAAGGAGAACCTGCCAGCTGGTGTTTTACAACAGAGTCAAGCAAAACCAAACGATAGCCATCTGGCTTGAATGGGAAATACTCGAACTCACGGCTGCGGCAGTCAAGACGCATCAGACAGCCTGCCTTTCCGAATACAGAAGCAAACTGGTCCATGATACCACAGTTGACACCACAATAGTTGTGTTCTGTAGCTTGACCAGCGAGAACCATATCCCACTGAGAAACCTTGTTCTCGCCAAAGATATCGTTCAGACCACATGCGAAGCAACTCTCCATCGCAGCTGAAGAAGACATGCCGGCACCCAGAGGTACATCACCTGCAAAGGCGATATTGAAACCTTTAACGGGAACGCCCAATTTCTTCATCTCCAGTGCAATACCATAGATGTAGCGAGCCCAACTTGCACGAGGGCCATTGGGGTCGGAGAGTTTGAAGTCTACACGATCTTTCAGGTCAATAGCGTATGCCATGACTGTATCCTCAGTACCGTTTGCACGCATCTCAGCCATGACACCTTTGTCGACTGCTCCTGGGAATACAAATCCTCCATTATAGTCGGTGTGTTCACCGATGAGGTTAATGCGTCCAGGAGATGCATATACATTACCAGTCTTTCCGTCAAAATGCTTGATGAAACGGCTTCTTACAAATTCAATATCCATAATGATTCTATTTTAAAGAATGATGTTGAAACTTAGTCGACTTTGATGTCCTTGTTTACGTTCTTGCTGCCGATGAGGGCATAGAACAGGATATAGGCCAACATACCAATCACGAGCCAGTAGCTGAAAATCTCACCTGCAGATTTTGCCATAGCCTCCTGAATCAACGGCATGATACCGCCACCAACAACCATCGTCATGAATAAACCTGAGGCTGCTTCGGTGTACTTGCCCAGACCTTCAACAGAGAGATTGAAAATACCTCCCCACATCACAGATGTGCAAAGACCACAGGCAGGAATCAGGAATGCCTTTGCGGGCACATCATGTCCGCTGAACGAAATCGTCACGCTCTCAGGCATGAAGATGGCAATGAGCAGAAGGATGATAGCCACAGCACTTACTGTAGACAGCTGGGTTTTGGTTGATACTTTACCAGAGATAGCACTTGAGCAGGCACGTCCGATCATCATCAGGAGCCAATAGGCTGCTGCTAAAGTTCCGCCGACAGCTGCTGCACCTTCGAAGGGCAGTTTCGTTACGTAGAAGTTCAGCTCCATGGGGATGCCAATCTCAATTCCTACGTAGAAGAAGATGGCGATAACGCCAAGCAGACAATGGCGGAAAGCCAGTGGGCTGTGCTCATACTTAGGCTCTATCTTTCCGAGTGTAGGCTCAGGAATCGAAACGCGGCTGATGATCACAAACGAGATGGCAAACACAGCCATACCGATGAAGAGCAAGGGAGCCACATCGCTCATACTGGTGTCCTTGGTGACAGTACCTACGAGGATACCTGCCAACAGCGGTGTCAGTGTTCCGGTCAGTGAGTTCAGAGTTCCACCAACCTGAATGAGCTGATTACCCTTGTTTCCACCACCACCGAGAAGGTTCAGCATGGGGTTAACCACGGTGTTCAGCATACATACGCAGAAACCACAGATGAATGCACCCAGCAGATAGATAATCAGGTTGAGTGCTACAGGGATATTGTCGTATGTAAATATGTATGAGCCAGCGCCAACAAGGCTTGACAGATACTGGAATACAAGTCCTACAATACCCACGATAAGGGCAATGAGTGCTGTCTTCTTGTATCCGTATTTCGTCAGCATCTTACCAGCGGGAATACCCATGAAGAGGTAAGCGGCAAAGTTCATCAGATTACCCCATGCTTTAGCAAACGGATACTCGAATCCCCAGATGTTGCCAAAGGGCGCACCCATGTTTGTTACAAAGCTGATCATCGCGAAGATGAAACACATGGTGATAATAGCAATCAACTTGCCATTGTTCTTAGTCTCAGTCATAATTTAATCTACTATTAGATGGGATTATTACTCAACTACACCAAAACGATAGATGGTCTTCTGCTTGTAGCGCTGACCAGGATTCAGTACGACACTGGGGAAGTACGGACGGTTAGGTGAGTCGGGGAAGTGCTGAGCTTCGAGACATACTGCTGAGCGGTATGGGAATGTGCAGTCGTTGGCACCCTTGTAACCTGTAGCAAAGTTGGCAGTGTAAAGCTGCATACCTGGTTCAGTGGTGAAGCATTCCAGTGTACGTCCACTCTTTGGATCAGTAATCTTAGCAGCAAAGCTCAACTCACCCTCTTCGCGCTTGTTCAGTACGTAGTTGTGGTCATAACCGTGACCGAATTTGATCTGCTCGTTGTCAGCATTGATCTCTTTTCCGAATGTCTTAGGTACACGGAAGTCAAACGGAGTACCTTCCACCTTCAGGATCTCACCGGTAGGAATGGCGGTGGCATCTGTGGGAAGATAGAAGTCTGCATTGATCTCACAGATCTGATCCTCGATAGTCGGTGTGGGATCAGCTGTACCAGCCAGACTGAAGAAAGCGTGGTGAGTCAGGTTGATGATGGTCTTCTTGTTGGTGGTTGCCAGATACTCGATGACCAGTTCGTTAAGGTCTGTAAAGGTGAACTCTACAGTCACATCAAGTTCTCCTGTGAATCCTTCTTCACCATAGGAAGATACACGGTGCAATGCCAGTGAGCGTGGACCCATCTGACGAGCGTCCCAAACCTTGGCATTGAAGCCAATTGTACCGCCATGCAGGTGGTTAGGACCATCGTTGAGAGCCAACTGGTAATCCTTGCCGTTCAGTGTGAACTGACCCTTGCAGATGCGGTTTCCCCATCTGCCGATCAATGTCGACAGGTAAGGCTCTTTGCCGCTCATAAGCTGCTGGATACTACCGTGTCCCTGAATAACGTTTGCTACTTTTCCATCCTTGTCAGGTACCATAATGGCACAAATGGCACCTCCGTAGTTGGAGATGGCAATTTCGTAACCTTTACGGTTCTTGAGGATGTACAAATCGGTTTTCTTACCATTGATAGTGGTCTGGAAGTTCTCCCGCTTCAGACCACACAGATTCGCTGTTTCTGTTGTATTAGCCATAATTGAATGTTTTTAGTTACAAAACAATTTTCTGCAAAGTAACAAAAAAATATCCAAATAGACGAAGGAATCAACGAAAAAAATGTTTTTGATGTATTAAAAAAGCCTAAATGCAGTTTTTCAGGAAGTCTGCAACCACATAACTGCTACCTCCAATGAACACAAAGTCACTATTCTCAGCAGTATCTCTGGCAATTTTATAGGCCGTTGCGACATCGGGGAAACTCTCACCCTGGAGCCCAATTCCCATGCCGTACATCTTCAGAAGATCGCCCGAAATGGCACGATGATTGTTGGCTTGGGTGAAATAGTAGGTGGCATCCTTAGGCAACAGGTTCATCACACCCTCGAAGTCCTTGTCTTCCACCATACCGAAGACGATATGCTTGTGGTGGCAGTTCACGGCATTGATCTGTTGACTCAGATATTCCCAGCCTGGTACGTTGTGACCCGTATCACAGATTGTCAGAGGAATATCGCTAACCTTCTGCCAACGGCCTTGAAGACCAGTTAGACTGCATACATTCTTGAACCCCTCTCTGATCTCCTTGTTCTGACAAGAAGTGCTCTTATGGCAAGGGACGGGATAAAGATAGCCTATTTTCTCCAGTTCCTTAACAGCACAGAGGATGGTATTGGTATTCTTTTCCTGATAATAGCCTTTGAGCTCACCCGTCAGAATACCGAAATTGTTGGTATGATATTCATTGCCTTGACTGGTGAAGTTGGTAGAAGCGATCTCCTGCACATCCTCGGCAAAGGTAATCGGAGCGTTATTCTCAGCGGCCATCGCCTCGAACACCATTCTGGTCTCAGGGGTGGTCTCACCAATGACAACAGGTACATTGTTCTTGATGATACCAGCCTTCTCGATGGCAATCTGTTCCAGCGAATTTCCGAGGAACTGGGTGTGATCCAATCCGATGTTGGTTATCACTGAGAGAATCGGGGTGATAATGTTCGTGCAGTCGAGTCTGCCTCCCATGCCTACCTCTATGACAGCGATATCCACCTTCATGTCAGCGAAGTATTTGAAGGCCATTGCCGTGACAATTTCAAAGAATGAAGGTTCCAGCGGCTGGAAGAATGCTTTTTCTTTCTCTACAAAGTCTATGACGTACTCTTCCGGGATAGGTGTTCCGTTGATCCGGATACGCTCACTGAAATCTACCAGGTGGGGTGAGGTATATAGTCCCACCTTGTAGCCGCACATCTGTAAGATGGCAGATAACGTGTGCGCACATGATCCCTTCCCATTCGTACCAGCAATATGGATGGTGCGGTATTTCTGGTGTGGGTGCTCGAAATGCTCATCCAGGGCCATCGTGTTCTCAAGCCCCTCCTTATAACCCATCGCTCCCTGCTTCTCGAACATGGGCAGCTGGTTATACAGGAATTCACACGTTTCAGAATACGTCATATACCTATTATATTAATTAAAGTAATTCTTGAATCTCTGGAAGATGGAATCACGTGTCTGCTTGTCGCCCTTGAAGTTGTCGCTGTCCTTGAACTGTTCAATGGCCTGTTTCTCCTCACGGCTGAGTGTCTTCGGTACATAGACGCTGATGTTTACCACCAAGTCGCCCTTACCACTGCCATAACCCTGAACGGCAGGCAGTCCCTTGCCTCTCAGACGTAGTGTCTTACCAGGTTGTGTGCCATTATCGAGTTTCACCTTCAGCTTGGTGCCCTCGATAGTGGGGATCTCCACTTCACCGCCAAGTGCAGCTGTGGGGAAGTCGAGCAACAGGTTATAGATGAGGTCACTGCCGTCACGAACGAAGGTCTCATGCGGTTCTTCCTCAATGAATACCTGGATGTCGCCGTTCAGACCATTGTGCTTGCCGGCATTACCTTTGCCTGGTACATTGACGACCATACCTTCGGCTACACCTGCAGGGATGCTGATTTCAACAACCTCTTCGCCTTTCTGTACACCCGTACCGCCACACTCCTTACACTTGTTCTTGATGACTTCACCTTCACCACCGCATACAGGGCATACACTCTGCTGCTGCATCATGCCGAAGATACTTTGGGTGGTATGGGTGATGACACCGCTTCCGTGACATGTAGGACAAGTCTCCTTGCCGCTTCCGGCCTCGGCACCTGAACCATTACAATGAGGACAGTGGATATCCTTGCGTACCTTGAATTTCTTAGTGACGCCCTTGTTGATTTCCTCAAGTGTCAACTTCACTTTCAGACGCAGGTCACTGCCTCTGTGCTGCTGAGGACGACGCGAGCCACCGCCGAAGCCTCCGAATCCGTGACCACCGAAGATGTCGCCGAACATAGAGAAGATGTCATCCATGTTCATGCTGGTACCGCCGAAGCCACCGAAGCCTCCGAAGCCGCCTCCCATATTGGGACCGTCGAATCCAAACTGGTCATACTGCTGACGGGTTTTCGGATCGTGCAGTACATTATAGGCCTCGGCAGCCTCCTTGAACTTCTCTTCAGCCTCTTTGTCACCTGGATTACGATCGGGGTGGTACTTGATGGCTATCTTACGATACGCTTTTTTGATCTCGTCCTCTGTAGCGTTCTTGGCGACGCCCAGCACCTCGTAGTAGTCACGTTTCTGTGCCATTGTATTTATTTACGAATTTACGATTTACGAATTTACGATTTATTGTCCGACAGCAACTTTCGCGTGGCGGATGACTTTGTCGTTCAGTTTGTAGCCTTCCTGAAGACAGTCAATAACTTTTCCTTTCTTGTCGTCACCCATACCCGGAACCATTGCCACAGCCTCGTGAACATCGGTGTCGAAGTCGGCATCCTTGCTCTCGATCTTACTCACGCCTTGAGCCTCGAGTATTTTCAAGAACTTCTGATGAATCAGTGTCATGCCTTCACGGAGTACCTCGGGATCATCGGTCTTGGCACCGTTCTCGATGGCACGCTCCATATCGTCGAGTATCGGCAGAATGGCTGTGATGACTTTCTCACCACCGTTCAGAATCAGTTCTGCGCGCTCTTTGAGTGTACGCTTGCGATAGTTCTCAAACTCAGCCACAGAACGGAGCCACTTGTCCTTCAGCTCCTCAATCTCTTCCTGAGCCTTCACCAGCGGGTCCTTTTCCTCTGCTTCTTCTTTTTCTTCTTCCTGAGTGTCAGCTGCTGCTTCTTCGGCAGTGTTTTCTGCTGACTCTTTGTCAGTTTCTTCTAAGGGAGTCTCGTCAAGAGTCTCTTCTCCTTCGATGTTGATATCTTTTTCTGTCATAATTGCGGTTGTTTAAATGTTCTGCTTACCTCCATGCAAATTTCGTGCCATTACGCATACAACTCGGCTTTCTTTTCCTTGATGGCCTCGTCGTAGATGTAGTCATCGTAGGTCATCAGCTTATCGATGGTACCCTTCGGTGTCAGTTCGATGATGCGGTCGGCCACCGTGTTGATGAACTCATGGTCGTGCGAGGCAAAGATGATATTGCCCTTGAACTGTATCAGGTTATTGTTGAAAGCCTGGATACTCTCGAGGTCGAGGTGGTTCGTGGGTGTGTCGAGGATGAGGCAGTTGGCGTTCTTCAGCTGCATACGGGCAATCATACAACGCATCTTCTCACCTCCACTGAGCACGTTCACATGCTTCAGCACATCTTCCTCCTTGAAGAGCATGCGACCAAGGAACGACTTCATGGTCACCTCATTGCCTGGTCCCCATTGTGAGAGCCAGTCCACGAGGTTCATCTCGCTCTGGAAGAACTCGGTATTGTCGAGTGGCAGATAGGCGGTAGTGATGGTGACACCCCACTTATAGGTACCTGCATCAGCCTCACGATTGCCGTTGATGATCTCGAAGAGGGCGGTCATGGCCTTGGGGTTGTGGCTCAGGAAGACGGTCTTCTGACCTTTCTCGATGGTGAAGTTCACGTTGTCGAAGAGTACGGTGCCATCCGGATCAACAGCCTTCAGACCTTCTACTTCGAGGATCTGTGTTCCTGGTTCGCGCTCCATCGAGAAGATGATGCCAGGATACTTACGCGTTGAGGGCGTGATTTCTTCCACGTTCAGTTTCTCGAGCATCTTCTTGCGCGACGTTGTCTGCTTCGACTTGGCCACATTGGCAGAGAATCGACGGATAAACTCCTCCAGCTGCTTCTTCTTCTCCTCGGCTTTCATCTTCTGGTTCTGAGCCTGACGCAAAGCCAGTTGTGAACTCTCGTACCAGAATGAGTAGTTACCTGAGAACAAGGTCACCTTGCCGAAATCGATATCGACGGTCTGGGTAGAGACAGCATCGAGGAAGTGACGGTCGTGGGATACCACGAGCACACACTGCTCCAGATTCGAGAGATATTCCTCCAACCACTGTACGGTGTCAAGGTCGAGATCGTTGGTAGGCTCGTCGAGCAACAGGTTGTCAGGGTGTCCGAACAATGCCTTGGCCAGCATCACGCGCACCTTCTCGTTATTCGATATCTCTGACATCTGCTTGTAGTGCTGACCCTCAGCCACACCTAAGTTCTGCAACAGCTGGGCAGCCTCACTCTCTGCCTCGTAGCCGTTCATCTCGGCAAAGGCCATCTCGAGTTCTGCGGCACGGTTACCGTCTTCTTCTGTCATCTCGGGCTTCGAATAGAGAGCCTCGCGCTCCTTCATGTTGTCCCACATGGGCTTATGACCCATCAGCACGGTATCCATCACCGTGAAAGCATCGTATTTGAAGTGATCCTGCTCGAGCACACTCATGCGCTCGCCAGGTAGCATCTCGATGGATCCCTTATTAGGTTCGAGTTCACCGCTGATAGCACGGAGTAGGGTAGACTTGCCTGCACCGTTAGCACCGATGATGCCATAGATATTACCACTGGTAAACTTCAGGTTCACATCCTTGTAGAGAACCTTTTTTCCAAACTGTATTTGCAGATTTGTAACTGTTATCATCTCTTATCTTATACCTTATTATATATAAATGGGGCTGCAAAGGTACGAATAATATTTGTGACTACCAAATTTTCGCCCAATTAAAGCATACCCTTCGTTGAAGGAAGTTCATAATGATAGATATCACGGCGCACGGCCATCTTCAGTGCTCTGGCCAGTGCCTTGAAGATTCCTTCTATCTTGTGGTGCTCGTTCTGACCCTCGGCCTTGATGTTCAGATTTATCTTCGAGGCATCACTGAGGCTCTTGAAGAAGTGTAAGAACATTTCGGTGGGCATTTCTCCGATTCTCTCACGCTTGAATTCGGCATCCCATACAAGCCAGGGACGACCTCCGAAGTCGAGGGCGACACTGCACAGACAATCATCCATCGGCAGACAATAGCCGTAGCGCTCAATGCCGCGTTTATCGCCAAGAGCCTGCAGGATACACTCACCTAAAGCAATGGCCGTATCCTCAATTGTATGGTGCTCATCAACCTCCAGATCACCTTTCGTGTGAATCGTCAAGTCCATCATGCCGTGCTTACCGATCTGCTCCAACATGTGATCGAAGAAGCCGAGTCCGGTGCTGATATCACATTTGCCTGTGCCGTCGAGGTTTACCTTGATATGGATGTCCGTCTCCTTGGTCTTGCGACTGACCTCGGCTATTCTTTCACCAGCAAACAGTAGTTCAGCAATCTTGTTCCAAGACATGCCTTCATCGCTTATTATCAATGATTTACAACCGATGTTTAAAGCAAAGCTTCTATCTGTCTCACGATCACCGATCACGTAAGAATTGGCAATGTCATAGACCTCGGGATTGTTCATGTACTTCTCTACCAATCCCGTGTTCGGCTTCCTCGTGGGGGCATTGTCCTCGGGGAAATGTGGGTCGATGAGGATGTCGTCGAATGTGATGCCTTCACCCTCGAGTGTCTGCAGAATGAAGTTGTGGACTGGCCAGAAGGTGTTTTCTGGGAATGCGTCCGTACCAAGCCCATCTTGGTTGCTCACCATGACAAACTCAAAGTCCAGCTTCTCGCGGATAAATGCGAGATTACGGAACACACCCTTGACAAACTTCAACTTCTCAAAGCTGTCGATCTGCTCGTCGGCGGGCTCTTCGATAAGCGTGCCGTCACGGTCTATAAACAATAGCCTTTTCTTCATTATTTTTCGTATTCGTTTTCTGGTTGAATTCTTCGCGTTCTTTCTCCTGCATGGCGATGGAAGCCTTGGTCAGATAGAGTGGACAGAGGACGGTCAGCCACACGTATGCCCTCAGGAAACCTGCTATCAGGAAGGCACCGATCGATAGCCACATGACATAATCCGGCATGCCGACGGGGTCGCCATTGATGACACCCATCTGAGATTCCCAGTTGGCTGCCATCATGATAACAGCAGGCAACGAGGTGAACATGATGAGTATCGATACGATGACGAGACACACGATAACGACCAGCAGCACCATTCCCAGATGGCGCAACCAAGGCTTGAGCCCCACTTTCGGCGTCTTCTCAAGGAAACCTCGCTTATGGAGCACCTTGTTGGCCAGCCACAACAGCACGATGACGGCCACTGTCTCTACCAGCAGCCCTGCAAACGTCAGTGTAGGTGATACGAGAACAGGCAGGGCAGAAGCCACAGCCGAAAGTACGGCAAAGCCGATGGCCAATGGCCACGTATGGCGGAAAATCCGTCTGAAATTCTCGGTAAACATGCGATAGCCGTCGCGGATGCAGGCACGGCTACTGCGTATCTTCAGGAGTATATCTTTGTCTTCTTTTTCCATCTTCTGATTCATTTTCGCGTGCAAAGATATAAAAAAAGAATGAATTCTTTTTGTTCTACCCTCTATTTTTCGTATCTTTGCACCAAAATTTTGTAATATGAAGCGATTAAGGTGGGGTTTTATAGGTTGCGGTGAGGTAACCGAACGTAAGAGTGGACCGGCTTTCAGCGAGGTCGAGGACTCGAGCGTCGAGGCTGTGATGAGCCGTACGGAGCAGCGTGCGCGTACCTATGCCATCGAGCACGGCATCCGAAAATGGTACACTGATGCGCAGGAGCTGATCGATGATCCTGATGTGAACGCCGTTTATGTAGCTACCCCGCCTTCGAGTCATGCCACTTACGCCATTATGGCCATGAAGGCCGGCAAACCCGTCTATGTCGAGAAGCCTTTGGCTGCCAGCTACGAGGACTGTGCCCGAATCAACCGCATTTCAGAGCAGACGGGCATCCCTTGTTTTGTAGCTTATTACCGCCGTTACCTGCCTTATTTCCAGAAGGTGAAGGATATCGTCAATAGCGGGCGCATCGGAAAGATCATCAACGTGCAGATACGTTATACCGAACCTCTGCGCGCAGCCGATGCCGAAGCCATCAAGAACGGCACACCACTGCCTTGGCGACTCCAGCCCGAGATTGCAGGAGGTGGCTATTTCTACGATATGGCTCCCCATCAACTCGACCTCTTGCAGGATATGTTCGGCGTCATCCTCGAAGCCCGAGGCATCTGTGCCAATCGTGGTGGCTACTATGAGGCCGAGGATTCGGTGAGTGCCTGCTTCAGTTTCGAGAACGGCTTGCCTGGCAGTGGCTCGTGGTGCTATGTGGCCCACGAGAGTGCCCGCGAGGATTGTATTGAGATCATTGGCACTGAGGGGCAGGTCAGCTTCTCCGTGTTCGACTATAACCCCATCCGTTTGCAGACCAGTGAGGGCGACGAGAGCATTACTGTGCCCAATCCTCCTTACGTGCAGTATCCGCTCATCAAGAATGTCATTGAGCACCTGCAGGGTCTGTCTGTTTGCACCTGTACCAGTGTCTCGGCAACGCCGGTCAACTGGGTGATGGATCGTGTACTTGGTAAATTCTGATATGGTAAGATTGATTTTATTCTGTCTGCTTCTGTCTGTCTCTGTCAACGCCAGGACTACCCAGCGCTTCGACTATCAAAAGGTCGATAGCACGACTGTATGCCGACTGCTCGGAGAGGCCCGTCAGCAGCCACAAGCCACGAATCTGCCACTCTTCTTTGCCCGTCAGTTCCTGGGTGTGCCTTATGTGGCCCACACGCTCGAGAAGTTCAGCACCGAGCGGCTGATTGTGAATACCCGTGAGCTCGACTGCACCACGCTCGTTGAGAATGTCACGGCTCTCACACTCTGTGCCTATCGTGGCCAGTATACCTGGCAGGCTTACCTCGATGCCCTCAGAAACATGCGTTATCGCGAGGGTAGGGCCGACAGCTACACCAGTCGCATCCATTACTTCACCGAGTGGATCACGGCCAACACCGACAAGGGCATCGTGACTGAGATCCAGGCACCTAATCCGCCATTCAAGGCTCTTCAGACGGTCAACGTCAACTATATGAGTACGCACCCCGATAGTTATAAGGCCCTGCGCGAACATCCTGAATATGTCAGTGATATCCGTCGGATGGAGCAGCGTGTATCGGGTGCGCAGTTCAGATATATCCCCAAGGCGATTGTCT
>JAEETB010000068.1 GCA_016286575.1 Prevotella sp. | reverse complement strand
GAAGGGTACAGGTTGCTACTGCGTACACTACAAGGAGTTCTGGGAGGACGGCCAGGAGCACTATGAGGATATCCTCCTGAGCTGCCAGAAGCTCGAGAACGGCCCCGTTGCCTACGAGAATCCTTGGAAATAAGCGAGTAAGCGAGAGCAGAGCCAAGCTTGCTTGAGCTCTGCCGAGCGCGAACTTACTCGAAGCATAGCTTCAAGTAGGCGATTAAGCGAACAAATTAAGGCTGCCTTTTCATAGGCAGCCTTTGTTATTGTACTTCTTGGGAAGTTTAGCTTATAGATTGAAGAATGGGAAGAAATACATCACGGCCACGCGGCGCACATCAGTCATCTGCTCTGCCCTGCCGATGATGGAACCATTCTTGCGGATATCGCCGTTCTTCTCTACTCTGCCGACGATGGAACCGTTGATACGGATGTCGTTGTTGGGTTCTACCCTGCCGATGATGGAGCCATTTTTGCGGATATCGCCATTCTTCTCAATCCTTCCTACGATGGAACCACCAACTCGGATGTCACCATTCGACTCAAATCGGCCTACGATAGAGCCATTGATGCGTACATCACCGTTCGACTCGATCTTGCCGACGATACTTCCACCTAGACGAAGGTTGTCGCCCATCACGTTGACATTCACTGCGAGCAGTAAGGCTACTGCCATGACCAGTCTCAAAAAGCTTGATTTCTTCATTGTCCTAAATATTTTAATGGAATATATTTACAGTTCTATGACTCTGATGGAATAGGGGGGTAATTCCAGAGTCTTGCCAGTGGTTTCCTCTGTTTTTATCACAACCTGTTGATCTTCGGGGAGACCGTCGAAGCCTATGGCCTTAGTGCCAGCGGGGATGGTGAGACCTTCAACGTTGAGAATCAGCGGCTCGGGCAGTGCATTGATGACTTTCAGATAGGTCTTGCCCGTCTTTGAGTTGCGAACGACGCTGGCTCCCAGGCGGTGGGCGAAGGTGGGCTCCTCGAAGGAGGTGGCTCCTGATTCACGAGTGACATTGATCTTCAACTCGGAAGCCACGTAGCGATCGCCGCCATAGACAGAGAAGAGCCGCTGGGTCTCATAGGCAGGAGTGGGGCGAACCTCTGTGTTGGAGAAGTAGATCATGTCTGGGTTCCAGTTGTGGTGCCCGTCCTTGGCAAGCATGGGGGCATAGGAGGTCATTTCGACGATATCGCCATTGCGCTCGATATCCGTCAGGTAAAGGGCTTCAGCAAGGGCTGTCTCCACATTAGGGCGCTTCGTATCGGTAGATGCGGCATACTCGCCAAGGTAGACTTTAGCGCTGTTGCGATCATAGTTGTCATAATAGTCGCGATGATGCATGAACCAACCCGTCGACTCGTAGTAGTGCTCATCCACCATATATTGCAGATCGGGGTGCTTTTTGGTGAAGTCCCAGCCCTCAAGGTAGTCGGCAGAAGGAGAGTGGAATGGTCCGACGGTGCCACAGATCTTGATGTCAGGGTACTTGGCACGGATGGCCTTGCAGATCATCTCATAACGCTCCTCGAAGACGGTGGAGATGATATCCTCGTTGCCAATGCCGATATACTTCAGGTTGAAGGGCTTGGGATGACCTGCGTCAGCACGCATCTTCGCCCATTTCGAAGTGGCAGGGTCGCCATTGGCCCAGTCGATGAGGTCGAGCAGTTCCTGGATATAGGCTGGCATATCCTTCATGGGGATGCCTCCCTGCTGGCCTCCAATGCCCTGGCGGTTATTGCTGGAGTTCTGGCAGGGTACGCCAGCAGCGAGTACGGGTAGGGGCTCAGCTCCGATGTCCTCGCAGAACTGGAAGTACTCGAAGAAGCCGAGACCTCGTGTCTGATGATAGCCCCAGATATTGAAGTCGGGCTTACGATCCTGCAACGGGCCAACGGTGTGGTTCCAATGGTAGATATTCTCTAATCCTTGGCCATGACTGATACAGCCTCCAGGGAAGCGCACGAACTTGGGTTTCAGGTCGGCAATCACCTGTGCGAGGTCTTTGCGAAGGCCGTTCTTACGACCCATGAAGGTTTCGCGTGGGAAGAGGCTGACGATATCGATGCCTGCTTTCTCGTCTTTCAGTCCTGCTACGGCGAGGCGTGCTTTCTCACAGGTCTGTGTGGCTGTGAGCACTGCCTCGTATTTCCGCCAGTCTGCCCCTTGGGTCTTCACTTTGGCCTGAGCAATGACGCTGCCATCTTCAGTAATCAGGGAGATGACGAAATCTTTCTTCAGCTTGCTCTTGCCCTGTGGGGCAGGGATATTGCGTACGAACATCGAGAAGTCGTATTTGGCACCTGCCGTTACTGCGATGCCGTCCCAACCTTCGTTATAGATGGTGTCGTTGCCCAGTACGGCATAATGAGGATTGTTCTCACTCAATGGATCAACGGAAATGACAACCACAGGTTTCGAACCACTCCAGGAGGTAGTGGCGCTCCATCCACGGTGATCCCTGGGTATATACTCGAAGTCGCGATTCTGAATCAGTTCGGCATAGAGTCCTCCGTCAGCAGCATAGCTGATATCCTCGAAGAAGATGCCGATAAGCTTGTCGCTGATGGGCTTCTCCTGGCCAGAGACTTTCAGGGTGGCGGTAATGGGCTTGGGGATGTTGATGGGGTTATCCTTCTTGTCGTTGTGCATGCGCTCCTGGCTGATCTGCCTGTCTTTTGCCAGACGGTCGAAATAGCTGGTGATGGTTTGCAATTCGGCTGGGGTGATGTCGAAGATACAACCATTCTCCTCTTTGCCATTGATGGAAACCGTGTTGCGTGTCCATGCTGCATCGCCAATCTGGCTGGCTTCATCCTTGCTGAACTTCCTGAAGTCAGCAGAGGCTGACACCCATCGCTTGTCGCCACCTTTGGTCTTGTAATAAATGTCGAAGGTGCCGTTATCATTGGGGAAGATGACTGGGTTCAGGCATTGGCGGGTTGACATGATAGGAAAATCCTGCGGACGCCAGTTAACCAGATTATTGCTATAGGCTACGGCGAGCAACGGACTCCTGTCGTTTACCTGGAAGACGAGTCGCCATGACCCATCGGCAGCACGTGCCACAGAGGGATGGTACATGCGTTTCTCGGCCCCCCAAGTGCTGTAGTCGGAGGAGCAGAGCTGTCCGATTTCCTTCCAGCCGTCAGCCGTCTCTTGTGCGATATGCAGGCCTTCACGCTCGCCTGGACTATAGATAAACACTTGTTTCGTGTCCTGTGCGTTGACAGATACAGTAAAGAATGTCGCAATGAAAGCGATTCCTAAGAACCTCATTATTCCCATATTAGTCTTTTTTTGTTTGATGCTGCAAAGATAAGCAAAAAAGGCCGAAAGCGTTCAACTTTCGACCTTTTTTATTTTATTTAAGACTGTTACTCCTTAGCGCGAGCCTCAATCTCCTGATTAATCTTGTCGATCTTCTCGTCAGTCAGCTCATACTTCGAGATAATGAAGATAGCGAGCAGCAGCAGGGCGGCAGGGATGACGCAGACAAGCCACAGGATACCCTCCTGAGCCTCTGGAGTCTGTTCGATCACCTCGGGATTGTAAGATACATAAGCGAGGATGGCAGGAGCTACCACGCTACCGAGGGTCATACCGGCCTTGAAGAAGATACCTGTGAGGGCATTCACGATACCAGCGATGCGCTTGCCACTGACATACTCACCATAGGAGATGACCTCAGGCACAAGTGCCCACATGTAACCAGTGGCCACGATGACACCCGTTGACTTCACGAACTGGGCAATGTAGACGAGACCCATGCTGGGCTGATCCATCTTGGCTACAACATAGAGGAAGGCCATACCCACGATGGCGATGCCGAGGAAAATGTAGAACATATTCTTCTTACCAACCATCTTCTTGATCATCGGCACGAGCGGCATGAAGATGAATGAAGGTGCAGAACCAAGTCCCATGAAGATGGAGAGCTGGTCAGGCGAACCGTGCATATTGCTGTTGATGAAGTAGGCACCAGCGGCATTACCGATGGACATCATGGCAAAGGCGGTGATGAAGAAGAAAGCGATGATTCGCAGGGGACGGTTGTGGAAGAACTCCATCCACAGGTCGCTGATCTTCACGTTGGCAGCCTCGCTGGCATCCATCACGACACGCTCCTTACACTGGCTGAAGCAGAAGAACAGCAGGGCCAGACCTACGAGGGCATAGATGGTCATCGTGGTGAACCAGGCGGCAGGATCCTTAGGCAGACCCTCAGCCTCCTGATTGGTGAAGTAGGCAATGAGCAGGGGAAGTCCTGAACCTACGGCCAGACCACCGCAGTTAGCCATGAACATACGGACTGAGGTCAGGATGGTGATCTCATCGGTGTCACGGGTGAGTGAGGAGTTCAGGGCACCGTAAGGTACATTGATAAAGGTGTAGAGCAGCGTCATGGCTATATACGTGATATAGGCATAGAATAGCGATGGGGCGAATCCATTCCAGAAACAGAGGATGGCAAAGCCCGTGAGGGGGATACCGACAAATACCAGATAGGAGCGGTACTTACCCAACTTGGGATTATTCTTGTCGATCAGGGCACCAACGATGGGGTCCCAAATCACGTTTGCCACATTACCTACTGTGAACATCACTGACACGTCGACGGCATCGAGGCCATAGATGTCGGTGTAGAAGAACAGCAGGTACATACAAGTAGTCTGGAAAATCAGGTTTTGCGCCAGGTCGCCCGATCCGAAGCCGATGCGCTGGAGCCAGGAAAGCTTATAAAAGCCTTTGTTTTCGTTTGATGATGACATAATTGATAATATTTATTTGTTTACTTTTATTTCAAAGGATGACATGGGCAGCCCCTTGAGCGAGCGCACATTGGCTGAGAGGGGATTGTCCTTCCAGGCATAACGTACAGCGAAGGCAGTGCTCAAGGGATGGAAGTTCTCTGGCAAGGTTAGCGTGATCTGATTGCCGTCAGCCTGAGCCTGCACGTTATGGAAGACACGGTCTCCGTCGGCAGCGGCTACCTCAAAGGTGTTCATAGCGCCATTCTGAACAGGCTGATCAAGAGTCAGGATGATTTTTCCGCCTTGAATCTCTGACGAAATGACCTCTGGCGAGAGGTTCACCTTATTATTATATACAAGACGGTCGAAGCAGAGGCCTACTCGCTCGGCCACTTCTTTTTTGCGGAGAGGATGGATATCGACGGTTTCACCCAGATCGTTGATGACAGCCAGTGCAGCGTATGGATCGGCCTTGACTGCAGTGCGCTGTGCTTCGCGTAACTGTGCCCAACCACTGTTCATGGGTTCTGTCTGTGGCGTGATAGGACGTGGGAATCCTGTCTGCTGGCGACCATCATAGTTCGCGAGCTGTACGACGACGAAAGGCATCTGTTGGTCTTGCCAGCGGTCTCTCCAGCAGCCCATGAGTTTCTTCAGGTAGTCTGTATAGGGAGCAGGATTACCTGTATTCGACTCGCCCTGATACCACACAACACCATTAAGAGCGTATGGTGCCAGAGGATGGAGCACGGCATTATAGAGTGTGGTGGGGATATTCTGCAGGGAGATATCGCCACTGGGACAGTTGGGCATCTCGGCTCCCACGTTCATTTTCCATGTTGGATCGAGGGGAATCACGTCCTTAGGCATAGGATTCTGTGAGCAGCGATCTTCGCCAAAGCAGAGCATATAGGGCTTCTCTGGGATGAAGTGGACGGCTCCATATTTATTGATAAACCGCACAGCGATCACGTTGTCGCCCTCCTTGAGAAGTCCCTCGGGGATGTCATAACGACGTGGGGGATACTGGTAGTAGGTATGTCCAATTTCTTTGCCATTGAGGTAGGTGATGTCCTGGTCGAAGAGGGTACCGAGGAGCAGACGTGCAGGCTTTCCCGCGTGTACCTTATCTATAATAATATGCTGTCTCAACCAGACACTACCGCTACCACGCCAAACCCAGTTGTTTTGGTTGATGGTCTGCCAGGCACTGTCGTCGCAGTTGGGATCAGTCCAGTTCTGCAATACACCAAGGTCTGAGTCCTGCAATATTTTCTGCCATTGGCGATCAGCCTGTATGTTAGCTTGTCCCTGGGCTTTCACATACTCGTCGTTCTGGAAGAACTGTGCACGCTTGACGAGCATGGGATAGTCGCGCTCCAGCGAGTCTTTGGATATCCAGGCCTCGATGGGTGTACCTCCCCAACTGTTGACAATGATACCCTGAGCCACCTTGGTCTTCTCATACATGCGTTTGCCAAGGAAATAGCCGACGGCTGAGAATGGCCAGGCGTTCTGTTTGTTAAGGGGCTTCCAGTTGATAGAGGTGGGGCGGATGTCATCCTTGGCACCGTGGACAGCTGTCTCGTTCTGAACACGGAACAAACGGATCTGGGGATTCTCGTAGGTGTCAATCTCCTGTGCATACTGCGGATAGACACGCTCAATGTGAACGTCGATGTTTGACTGTCCTGAAAGCAGCCATACATCACCAATCAGAATATCTGTAAGCTGTAAATTGTTAACTGTCAACTCATAAGGCCCTCCTGCCTTCATTTTGGGGAGGTCGATGCGCCAGCATCCTTTTTCGTCGGCTGTGGTGTCATACTGTTTTTTATTGAACTGGATGGTCACCTTTTCTCCAGGTTGCGCTGTTCCCCAAACAGGGATGGGCTTTCCGCGCTGAAGGACCATGCCTGATTGAAACAGTTGCGGCAAACTGACCTTTGCCTCCGTGACAGATACACACGCCAAGGCAATGCATAAAAACAGAAACTTCTTCATAAATGTTGCTTTGATGTTGCAAATATAGCAAAAAATCTCGTTGAAATGGCCAAAAATGTAATTTTTTTAAAATAATGAAACATTTAGAAAAGCATCTGTAACAATTGAGAATGTAAAATGGGATAAAAATGACTATCTTTGCAGCAGAAAACTTAAAACATGCGTCATGAAGGAAAATGAATCACAGAAAGTGACATTCAGCGAGAAATTCGGCTACTCCTTAGGAGACGCTGCTGCAAATCTGGTGTTCCAGATGATGATGATCTTCCAGTTGAAGTTCTATACGGATGTCTTCGGCTTGGATGGTGCAGTAGCGGGCTCGATTCTGATGATTGCCAGTTTCTCGGCGATTATAGTTGACCCGACGGTTGGAATCCTGGCTGACCGCACCTCGACACGCTGGGGTAAGTTCCGTCCGTGGGTCCTCTGGACGGCGATACCTTTCTGTCTGTTCTATGTACTGGCTTTTTATCATCCGGGTATTCATGAGAAGGGTATGGTGGCTCTTTATGCCACGATTTCCTATATCCTGCTGATGACCGTCTACTCGTTTAATAATATTCCATATACATCTTTAGGCGGTGTCATGACGAGCAACATCCAAGAGCGCACCAGTATAACCACCATCCGTTTTGTCGTGGTGACCATCGCTCAGTTTGTGGTTCAGGGTCTGACACTACCGCTCGTAGACCATTTCGGACAGGGTGACCTGCGAAGGGGGTGGTTCTCAACCATTTGTCTTTTTGCCTGCATCGCCCTGGTATTCTTCATCATTACCTTTGTGGTGACCAAGGAGCGCATCCAGCCCCCTCCCCGTCAGAAGTCGAATATCAAGGAGGATATTAAGAATACGGTGTCTGATGTCTCGTGGAATGCGATGGCGCTGCTCACCTTTGCCCTTTTCATTACCTTGGCGATGTGGGGATCTGCCATGAATTTCTACTTCCAGTATAATGTTGATCAGCGTTCTCTGTATGAATTCCTGTCGCATTTCGTCACCATTGAGGAGAAAGAGGCCTATTCCATCGGCTTCTCTGCCTTCAATATGATGGGTGCCATCGTACAGTTTGTCGGTGTGATCTGTCTGTCTCAGTATCTGGCAAACAAATATGGTAAGAAGAGTGTGTTTGTAATTTGTCTCTCGTTGACAGCTTTCTTTACAGCCCTCTTTTATATCCCCTCACCAACAGATGTCAGTTTGTTGTTCGTACTGAACTTTGCCCGTTCATTGGCCTATGCCCCGACTATTCCTCTGCTTTGGGCGATGATAGGCGATGTGGCCGATCATATCGAGTATGAGAACCACCGTCGTGCCACGGGCTTCTGTTTCTCGGGTATCGTACTGGCTTTGAAGGTTGGTCTTGGTCTTGGAGGTGCTATTGCTGGCGTCATCATCTCTATGTTCGGCTATGTCTCAGGCAATGTAGCTGTCCAGAACGAGAGTGCCATGGAGGGTATTCGTCTTGTGTCGAGCATTGTGCCAGCCGTTCTTTTCTGCATCGGTGTAGTGGCTCTTCATTTCTATCCGATTACCAAGGAGTATAACGAGAACATGCAGGCAGAGCTCTCTGCCCGCCGTCGGCATGCCAAGTCTGTGTTTGAGTAAACAGGAAATGTTTGTCTAATTATAATAATTGTCTAATTAAATAGTTTTGTAAGATGAAACCACGTTATCTTTATCCGCAAGATTATTATGCAGATCCATCTGCTAATGTGTTTAATGGTAAGATCTACGTATATCCCTCGCACGACTGGGAAGCAGGTGCTGCCTTCGATGATGATGGCGGACACTTCCAGATGAAGGACTATCACGTGATCTCTTTGGAGGATGTTGAGAATGGCGAGGTCACCGACTACGGTAAGATTCTCGATGTAGAGCAGGTTAAGTGGGCTGAGAAACAGATGTGGGACAACGACTGTGTAGAGAAGGACGGCAAGTACTACCTCATCTTCTCTGCCAAGGATTATAATGGTGTGTTCCATCTGGGTGTTGCTGTCAGCGATACACCTGAGGGACCATTTATTCCTGAGGATCATCCCATTCGTGGTTCTATGAGTATCGACCCCAGTGTCTTTAAGGACGATGACGGTCAGATCTATGTTTACTTTGGTGGACTCTGGGGAGGACAGCTCCAGTGGTACCAGGCTCCTGAGAAGCTAGTTAAGGAGGGAATTGACCTCGGACCCGCTGCTGACAAGAAGACCCAGCTCTTCTGTCCTGCCGATGTGCCTGCACTGCCCAGTTTCGTGGTTCGTCTGAGCGATGATGTGAAGCAGTTTGCTGAGGCTCCGCACAATGTGCTGGTCGTTGATGAGAATGGTGAGCCTTTGAAGGCTGGTGATCCTCACCGCTTCTTCGAGGCCTCATGGATGCATAAATATAACGGCAAGTACTATTTCTCGTATTCTACAGGTGACAGCCACATGCTCTGCTATGGTATCGGCGATAATCCTTACGGACCGTTCACTTATAAGGGCGTAATCCTGGATCCCGTTGTAGGTTGGACAACCCACCACTCTATCGTAGAGTACAAGGGCGAGTGGTTCCTCTTCTATCACGATTGTGTGCCCTCAAAGGATATCACACACCTGCGCTCGCTGAAGGTACAACGTCTGTTCTACAATGAGGACGGAACGATTCAGAAGGTGATCAACGAATAATTCGACCTGTCTCAGGTCGTTTGCCATGAAACAACTTATCACCGACTATTACATCACTCACCGCGACGAGCTGCTGGCATTTGTCAGCAGCCGTCTCGGCAGTAGTATGGAGGCAGAAGACATCGTGCAGGATGTCTTCCTCCGCCTGCTGACTTCCGACAAGCTGATTACAGCCGCCACCTTGCCAGCCTTGGTCTATACGATGACACGCAACAGGATAGCTGATTATTACCGTCGTCATACCACCTTTGAGCAGTATGAACATTATATCAAAGGGATATGTAACGATGAGACGACCATGGAGTCGGTCTTTTCCGCCAAGGAGATCATGGAGCGACTGGAGCGCGGCTTGGTTCGCCTGCCGGAGAACTGTCGTGACATATATCGCCTCCATATCTATGGTGGTTTGAAGGTCGGCGAGATCTCGTCGCAGCTTGGTGAAGGGTATAAGTCTGTGGAGCATCGCCTTGGTTTTGCCCGTAAGACGATGCGCCAATACCTGCGTCAGTACGCTTAGCCTCTGATGATTTTGAAGACGTCTTCGATGGAATGGTCGAAGGGTCCTGTGTGCTCCAGTTTAAGTGTACACATGGCAGCGGCAAAACGGCCGCTCTCTGCATAATCCATGCCACGGGCACGGGCATAAAGGTAACCTGCACTGTAAGTGTCTCCACAACCAGTGGCGTCTACCAGCTGACGAGGAGGGTAGGCAGGCGTCTCATAGAATTTTCCTTCGGCATAGATGACGGAGCCACCACCGCCCAATGTGATGATGACCTCACGTACACCCCAGTCGTGGATCTGTTCTGCTGCAGGGAAAGGATCAGAGATGCCTGTGAGTGTATGACATTCCCACTCGTTCACTTTCAGAATGGCCGTATGCTTCAGAAGTCGTAACTTGTCAGTCCATTCCACGGAGAGGACTTCTTCGCCCTTGACAGCACGGAGGTAACCCTGTACGTCGATGGATACATCGCCTTTTGTGGCAAGATATTCAACAGTCTTGGGGGTGAAATCATCAGCCAGTAGGGTGCCGAGATGGTAGACGCGGGCTTCTTCCTGTTCGAGCTGGCGGAGGGTAAAAGGAGCCGATTTGGCCAAAACACGCTGGGTGCGATGGTCCATGTTTGCACCATATTTGTTCTCGAAGAAGACATTCGTAGGACTTTCGTAGGCAGTCACCTTAATACCAGCCTCACACAGCCGATTCACTTCAGGCATCAGTTCACGACTGACAGAAGTGATCATGTGGAAATCAACATCATGGGGGAGAGCCTGAAATGCCCATGCCATATAGTACGCAGAGCCTCCTGCACAATGTGTGGTCATCGGAGGATCCTGTGTGATGATTCTGTCGCGTGTAATGTGTCCAATGCAGCAAATATCCGTCATTTTTGTTGTTTTTTAAAGAATATAGACCTTTTTTGGGTGCAAAGATACTATTTTTTTTGGAAAAGTTTTGGTTATTAAGAAAAATAAACTATCTTTGCACCCTACAATTACTCATTACTACTGGTATAATAGAATGCTAACACGATTCCTATTGTGGAACATCCTGCTTTGTATGGTAGCGATGCCATCAGCAGCACAGACCATTTACGACGTAACAACTGCGGGTGCAGTCGGTGACGGCAAGACAGACGATGCAAAAGTTATTCAGCGCGTGATTGACCGTTGTTCTGAAGAGGGCGGTGGCAGAGTTCTGCTACCCCGTAACCATGTATTCATGGCTGGTCCTCTCGAGCTGAAAAGCAATGTTGAACTGTATCTGGAAGCAACGGCTACACTGAAAGCTAATCCCGATGAAAGTATTTATCACCTGAGTGCCTTCGGAAAGAACGAGGGTGAAGGTATGTTATGGCTCTATGCCAACGACGCTGAGAACATCAGTATTGCGGGCAAGGGCACTATCCACGGCAATGGCATTGCTTTTATGGGTGCTGAGTTAGAGGACAGTTACGAGCTGAAGCCGTTGGCAGACCAGGCATTCGATCCTCGTCCTCATGTGTTGACGCTGACAAACGTCAGAAATCTCACGATCCGTGATGTGACGATTAAGGAGGGTGCCTATTGGACAGTCCACCTGATTGGTTGCAATGAGGCGGTGATCGAAGGCATCAACCTGCTCAACAATCTGAAAATCCGTAATGGTGACGGCATTGATATCGACCACTCAAAGAATGTACGTATTGCAAACTGCCATATTACCTCTGGTGACGACTGTATCTGTCTGAAGAACCGTCGTGAGTTTGAACAGTATGGCAGTTGCCATGATATTACGGTAACCAACTGTGTGATGTCATCGCGTTCGTGTGCCATCAAGATCGGGTCTGAGAATATGGACTCCATCTATAATGTCGTTTTCGACAATTGTATCATTACAGGCTCTAACCGTGGCTTGGGCATCCAGAACCGTGACGAGGGAACCGTGACAGATGTGGTTTTCTCAAACATTCAGCTGGATTGTCGTCTGTGGAGCGATGTATGGTGGGGTAAGGCTGAGCCTATCTACGTGACAAGCTATCCACGAGCTAATGGCAACCACAAGGATGCCAACTGGCGATTCCCCAAGGGACAGATCGAAGGCAAGTGTGGCGAGGTGAGCCGCATTTACTTCAATAACATCACTGCAA
>JAEETB010000067.1 GCA_016286575.1 Prevotella sp. | reverse complement strand
TCCAGTCAGATAAGTAGAGATTATCTCCGCTTTCTTCTCCTTGGGAAATCTTGGATTTAAAATTCTCATACAATTAACACATTTATTTAGTTCTTAAATGTGTCAACCTATATCAGTACAAGACATTTCCTAATAAATCTTTATTTATTTGGTGTTTTGCTTCTTTTGCCTTATCTTTGTAAGCTGAAACTAAAAATATGTACCAGCCAGTCGATTATAAACAGAAATACAAAGATACAAGGAAGGAACTCTCTGAACTGAAGAAGATTGT
The DNA here is from genome assembly GCA_016286575.1 of Prevotella sp. Taxonomy (GTDB): domain Bacteria; phylum Bacteroidota; class Bacteroidia; order Bacteroidales; family Bacteroidaceae; genus Prevotella. Next base: position 11,799 of record JAEETB010000067.1, on the reverse strand, counting down.
TCGGAGTCAGGATAAGTATATCGTCAAACTACTCGATAGGCTCGCTGAGAAGAACAAGAAGGAGTTGCATCAAGATAACAAGGTTTTACAGAAGGCAAGGGAAAGATCGAGACTCCTGGCTAAAGAACTGAAAGAGACACAGAAAAAGCTTGACGAGAAAAGCGAAGCACTTGAACGAATGACAAGGTTGCGCTTTAAAAACATCGATCTCCAGTCCCTGAAAAAGGAATCTGCTCCTATCATTGACCCCAGACCACATTTTTCAAAGCTCCAACAATCCAGCCCTCAAAGATATGTTTCAGATTATATATCGGCCCTGCTCGATTGTGGTGTTGATGCTCTTCACCTTTATCCCAAGGTTGCCGCCTGTCTTGAAGAGGGAGGCATTCAGACGGTCTATGATCTGGTAACTATTCCCAAGTCGGATCTGCTAAAAATCGAGGGGATGACTTCATCGAGGCTTGATATCATCCGCGAGAAGATCAAGCCGATGAACCTTGAGCTGGAGATGCCAGTGAAATATATTCCTGAATCCAGAAAGTACGTTAAATTATAAGATATGGATAAGAAAGAACGTTCTGAAAACAAAATTTGGTTAATCCCATATAACCAAAAATTCTATGATTTGAAGGGGTGCTTCGATAAGATTGGTGAGGTATATTGGACTCAGCATATTCATTTCAAAGCTGGCGATACCGGTTATATCTATGGCGCAGCTCCAGAAAGTGCTATCCGATTTAGTTTCAGAATCAAAGACGCAGATTTACCATACGACCCCATTATGGATCAAGATAATGAGTTCGTAAAGTACGATGGCTCGACAAATGCCGATACCAGTGACAAGCTCTTTGCTCACATGATTCTGACAGGCGAAACAACGAGCAAGCGTCTTTCGTTGGCGAATCTGCTTGACAGAGGGTTAAAGAGTGCCCCAATGGGAGCTGTTAATCTCTCAAAGAAGGAGATGAAAGAACTACTTATATACATAGAAGATAATTTTTAGTGAGAACAATATATTGTGATGAAGATCAAGTAATTTTAACCCGTAAAGGCTATGGAACTTAAAGAGGCTTTTGATATCATTGACGCTACGTTAGGAATGTTCAGGTCGTTTGCAGCCGAAATCGACAACAGTGACCCGAAGGGGAGTTTCTTGGCTATTCCTGTCAGAAGTATGTTTCAAACCGTTGTTGATGAGAAGTTGAATCCCGAGATGGAGTGCAACGAGTATTATAACTATGTAGATGGTGATAGGGAATATAAAATGTATATTGTCAATATACGTCCTGTCTGTAACTACATCGTGAACGAATGGCCATCATCCAAAGCGAAGAAAATTAGAAAATTATTATATACCGTATTTCGTGAATGTCTTGATATATGCGAAGAGCCCTTAAAAGGGATCATTGACGTTGCAATAGACGAGGGATATAGTTATCACATGCGATATAATGCAAGCTCTCAGAACTCACGTACAATCGAGTCCGTTATGCTTGATACAATCCATGAGATGTATCATGCACTTGGATTGACTGAATATGCAGAACCTGACGCTGATGACCAAAGCAATAATAATGGTGAAATAACAGAAGATTTTGCTAAAAGCATAGATTGGATAAAGTTAACAAATAATTTTGATCTTGATAGAATTAAAGATATTGTTAAAACTATTGGTAGAAATGAAAGGGATAAGAAGATTATCGTCAAGGCAATCTATGATGCTGAGTCGGCCACAGGAAATATGTATAAAATTCCATATAGTGTGGATAAATTACTAAATGAACTATATAAGAAGTACGATGAAAACCACAAAGGTTTGTATGATGTTGCGTATGATGCGAGTACCGAAACTCTAAATATTGATGTCCTGATGAAGCAGGCGATAGATGAATATATGGAAAGGCATATAGCAACAAACGAAGATATCGATGAAATTTTTAAAGATGATCAGAGCAATATGTGGAACCAGAAAGAAGAAGACGAACTGCTATTGCAGCAAATAGCAGAACTAAAGTCAGAAGTCAATCAACTGACTCGTGAAAAGGCTGCTTTGGAAAAAAATAACCGTGAGCATCAGGAAATAGCGAATCTCTATAAAAGCAATATTGAAATTGCTGACGATAGAAAAATAGATGTGATTAAGATTTTGCATGCAATGTGCAAGGTAGGGTTGTTTAAGACTAAAGACGGTAGCAAATTTACCATTAAGACTGTAATGGAAATTTTCGGTGAGATTCTAAATGATAATTTCTCCGAATATAGTAGTAATCTAAGCACATCCAAGTCGACAGCAAAGGAAAACACTTTTTTGGATATTTTTGATAAATTACGAAACGAAGCCGAGAGGTATCTTAATAAATCCTAAATGTTAGCTTAGGTTTGACTTAGGTCTGGCTTAAGTTTAGTGATAATCGAATTTTTTTATTATATTTTTGTCCCCACATTTGGAAGTGATTCCATCTGTGGGCTTTTTGTTTGCCCTTGACGCGGCAAGCTCAGCCCATATTTTAAAATCATGCCGGTAACCCCATATGGTAAAAATACCAGGTATGTAGATAGTAATAACAATTTAGTGGTCGAACAAGGAGCGACCCGTTGGGCGAAGTGAGCGAAAGGAGTCTCGCGAGTGAAAAGACGTCAATTCTGGACCTTCTTCCTCACAAACTCAACAAAATGGAAACTTTACAGAAAAGTAACCTTTTTGAACAAGTAGTAGAACTGAACAAAATGTGTAGTTCGTTGTATCTGTTACAGCCCTGTCAGATTAAGGCTGATAGGGATGCTTCGATGCAGAGCATTGTGACTGGTCTGCGCAGATTGGAAAGCATCATCATCACGATAGCTGACAGACAGCGGGTGACTCTGCTGAATGTAGTTACCTTTGATATCCGCAAAGTCCTACAGGTGTTGGGATATATCAAGTGGGATATTTCTCTTGTGGGTGGCTCGGATGATGTCATCAAATCAATCGACAATATGATTTGTCTGGTGAGAGAACTTGAATCATTGAACCAGAAGATAGAGGTTGACGCTCCGACTCAGTATACCATATATAGTATAATGGTAGAAGATTATCGGGCTAAAGAATGGTCACGCGATTATTGCTCGTTTGTCCGGCAGGTGAAGGAGGATATTGCTGTTGACACCAAAGCCGGAATGACTGAGTTCGATGCCCTCAGACTTGAACTGAGAAATCTCAGACTAATGTACCTGAATACTTACAAGCCTGCTCCAGTCAAGAGACTATACGATTGTGTTGTCAATCAGGATAGGCCTTTATTCAAAGCTATCGTTTTTGATAGGGAGAAACTATCGGAAGATGATATCTTAGATTTATTCTCTTTCTTTTTCCGTTATAGTGCGTTGAAAGCGCATATAGAGTCTATACCTCTCTTGAAGCCTGTGAAGGGTCAATACGACAAACTGTTTACCAGTTGGGCTGCTAAAAAATATGTAACCCTTCTTAGCCCTGCACTTATGGTTTTTGGTGGTATTCAGGAAAAGGGACATTTCCCGATTCTTCTGATGGTGATGAGGGACTTGGGGCTGTCTCCTAAAGAAAATACACCCTATCTTCAGATGAAGAACTATGCAAATGAAATTAATAAGGTGGACGATACGATAAGGTTTGGTAACGACCACACCATTTTCTCCAAGACATTTGCCTCGCTGGGTGATACTCCGTTTTGTGAACTGGAGTATGGATCAATCGGTGATTCAAGTTTCGACCTCCAAAAAATAAAAGAATACCAAGAGGTGTATCATCGTTGCTATACCATTCTGAACTATCATGCTCTGCGTAAGCCCGAGGAGGTGAAAACAGCTGCGTACCTCAAAGAGCCCCAATCACAATTAAACATGCTTGATGATACTGAGGTATATTGTGTCGAACTTCTCACAAGGCTTGACTTCCTCCGTTCAGTTTTGTGCAGAGAAACGCTTATTTTGACTGAATAGAACGATAGATTAGTAACGGGGATTTTTGTCAGCAGGTGAAAATCCTCGTTATTATTCAGCCAAGTGGGTTATTATCTCAAAAACGGTTGAATGGCACATTTGTGCATCATTCTTGCACCTTTATTGTCGAATATATTTAATTTTTTAGATTTATAAAGATTATGAAGACAAAATTCAAAAAGAGTCACCATCAAGTAGAACTTAAGGTGATTGAGCAGGATTTAACAGACGAACAGCCCGTTGATGTTGTGGCTATGAGTGTCTTAGATTGTTTAGAGGATAAAGTAAGTGCAGAACTCTTGGATCTTCTGAAAAAAATGACACTTGGATTTAACGAGAAAATGCAGCTTGAATTGGCTGATGATCTGTTGGATTTTACTTGTGATCATGTAATTCACACTACCGGATGCATTTCTGCAGATGCTGTTTTAGAAGTGTGTTATGGTTGGATTGCTGTAGAGCAAGGATTTTCAATCATTTATAAAAATATAAACTCATAAAAACTGGGCTATGACAGAATTAAGAATTTCAAACAAAGTTTGTGGGCTTCTGGCCCAGCAGTTAGCTTCTGAAAAGGCCGAGACGTTCAGACATCTGGCTATCGTAAAATCCATTCAGAATACTATCATCGAAAAAAAGACCTCGCTCGTTCGAAATCTTTTAATGGGCAAGTCCCTGAAGATCCGAAATAGGGTATATGTCGTGCTTGAAGTTACTGCAAAAGATTACGAGGACATATTCACGATTAATTTGATGGTTGCTGAAGAACCTTACTCTGCAACAAAGGATATTAATCTTACCAAGATGGAGACGAAATGCGTTGCTAAGTACGATGAGTATTTGCTTAAATGTATTGATCATGGTTGTAGCAAGGATTGGCAACGCAAAGTCCAAGATACTGCTATTGAAATTTATAAGCTGAAACATGGCATCTTGCTAGTTAAGCCCATCTTTCGAACCTTCGAGTTCGAAGATGCTGTTGCTCCAAGTTTTTTCAAGCAGACTGACATCTTCGTTAATGGAAATGAATTATATAAGGGAAAATTGATTGAGGAAACTATCATAGGATAATCAGGTATGAAAAAAGTAAGAAAACAACGATTTGAGTATATCGCTAACGAATTCGGCATCGCCATCAAGAAGTCTTGCATGTCGTGCGCTCATAAGCAGTTCACGCGGTCTTTGTCGAAACGCTATTGTACGGAACATGAGGCTGAGGTCAAACCCACTCAGGTTTGCTCACTCTGGAAGATGAGCAACCAGATGAAGATGGCTGGCAGCGGTCTGGGGAAAGTAAGAGATATCGTGACCAAAGAGGTCATTATACAATAATCATTTAATATTAACAATTTAACATTTAAAAATTATGCAGGCAATGCTATTAAAAGTAGTCAGTAGTGGAGAGATGATCTCCGTGAAGAGTGAGAAAAGTGAGAACGGTGTGCTGAACAAGCGAATCCTGGTGCTTCAGGAATTGGGAGGCAAGTATGAGAACTGTTACGTGGTGACAGTGCTGGGCAATTTGGCAACGTTGACCTTCGAAAAAGATGAACTGGTGTTCGCCACCATGAGATTCCAGACGAGGGAGTATAACGGACAGCTGTACATGGACATCGTAGCAACTGAACTGATTAAGAAGTGAAAGGTGAAAAGTGAAAAGTAAAAAGTAAAACTGGGTTGAAGTGAGGAGGATGTTCTCGAGTAAATGGCCAAAGAATCCGACCTTCTTCTCGCTAATTCAACTCAACAATGGGAAAGAAAATCAACAAAACAACGACGCTGAGTGCCCAGGTGGCCATCAGCAAGAGTGAGACTGGAATGGATTATGTTCAGGTATTGCCTGACAATCCGTGTGTAGGACTGGTAAAACCGTTTCGCGGCCTTGGTCACGGCCAGATGCTGAGCAATGGTATCTTTGACTTTATCCGTAAGATACGTATCAGGCACAAGCCGGAGAAAAAGACTAAATACGGCAGCCTGTCGTTCGGTGCCGATGGCAATGACAGGTATATATTCATACTGCCATCTGAGATGCGACACGATTTTCCCGATATTCTGGAGAAGGACGCAAAGGTGATAGCAGACTATCTTAGAAACAAACTGAGGAGGAAGTAAGGCTATGGTGAATTTGATCTATCAGAAAAATGGCAAAGGCCCTAAGTATGCCCACGTCATTGATAAGCGTGAGGACTTGATAGCAGCTTGTAACACGCCCGAGAATATCGAAAACTGGAACAAGTACCGTGAGACGGGTGAGGATAGCTATAAGATGAAGCTCGTACAGGTGAACTACAACTGTCAGGCTCCCGAAGGTGCACTGCTGAAAGGTATACAAACGGTCAGTCCTTTCTTCTTCTATGACATCGACTGCAGAGATCAGGAGGAGTGTCGCCGTATCATAGCCTCGCTGCTACAGATGAAGGACGAATTGGGTCTGGTAGAGGTGGCAGAGTCGGCAGGCTTTGGTGTTCATGCCGTAGGCCGTCGCCAGCCTGGACACACGATCCTCGAGTCACAGGTACGTACCTCTATCTTGACAAAAACAGAGATGGATACGAATAATAAGGAGAACAATAGGGTAGTCTTCCATGGACCCATAAATCCAGACACAACGCCCCTGCTCGAAGATGCGCTGTTCACTGAGATGCTCTCGGATGAAGAGGCGGCAGAGGAGTTTCAGCGTCTGAAGGAGCGTGAGGCTCAAGGGCAGGAAGAGGTGCCGCCAGGTGCCAAGAAGGCTAATAAGCACTATCGACCTTGGGAAGAAGAAAACGTTGCGCTGTTGCAGTGTTGCAGTCAAAATGCGCAGACTTCCCACACAAATTATGACCCTGAGGCTAAGTACAAGGATTTGCTGTTTAAGGACATCGTCCAGAAATACTGGGATTTGTATAACGACGGGAAGAAACCTATTGACGGTGACCGTAATGTACTGACCTTCGAGCTGGCAGTGACCCTGAGGAGTATCTGCGGGTATTCGATGGAGAAGCTTGTAACGGTGATTCCCAACTATTGGGCCAAGAAGGACGAAAGGGGAGAGTGGAGGTGTTCGCAGGAGGAGCTTGCAGAATATCGTAGGACACTCGAGAGTGCCCTAAAGGAGCCCCGAAAGAGTATGCCCTATAGGTTGAAACAGGTGCTGCAGGCACTGAAAACGACAGCTGGTGTCAAAGCTAGTGGTGGTACGATGACCGCTCCGCCACCGATGCCGAAGAAGCTGCCCCCTCTCATCAGGTTGCTGACCAAGAATGTGCCTTGGTTCTACAAGCCTGCTGTGGCTAATGCGGTGTTCCCGGCTCTGGGTGCCCATCTGCACGGTGTGAAGTTCCGCTATTGGGACAACGTTGACCATGAGGCTACCTTCATGAACGTCCTGATCGGTCGCCAGTCGATAGGTAAGGGTACCATCAAGAAGCCTATCGAGTACATCATGGAGGATATCCGCCAGCGAGACCTTCCCAACCGTCAGCGTGAGGCAGACTGGAAACAGAAGAACCCTGCGGCCAAGCAAAAGAAGGAGCCAAGGCCAACGGACATCTGCATCCAGATGTTGATTGATAACCTGACTGATGCTGTGTTTAATCAGCGTATTGTGGACGCTAATAACAATGGTGAGCGATTCATCTTTACAAGCGTTGATGAGATTGAGGCACTGAAGAAGGTGACGTCGAGGGGGTCAGTCGATGAGGTTGGTCTGCTGATTCGTAAGGCCTTTGATAATAGTCTCGCTGGTCAGGAACGTGTCGGCGCAGATTCAGTATCAGGCATTGCCCCCTTAAGATGGAACTTCAACGCATCTACGACACCGCCAAACGCTCGTAAATTCTTTTATAAGATGGTGAATGACGGAACCGTGAGCCGATTGGATATATCGACCATCATCCACACTGATGATGATGAAGACGAGGCACCTATTTTAGGTATCTACGACCATCAGTTTGCACAGGAGCTGAAACCATATATCGAGCGTCTGGAGGCTGCCAGCGGTTTGATAGAGTGTTCACAGGCCAAGAGGCTGTCACTCGACATCAAGCAGGAGAACCGCGATGCAGCAAGACTCTATGAGAGCGAGGCATACAAAGTGCTAAGCTATCGTGCCAACGTGATTGCCTGGCTGAAAGGAATGGTGCTCTACGTGGCTCATGGCTACAAATGGAGCAAAGAGATTGGTGATTTCGTGAGATGGACACAGCAGTATAACCTCTGGTGCAAGATGCTTTATTTCGGTCAGCAGCTGGAAAAAGAGCTGCGTGAGGAGGTGGAGATCCAGCGCCAGTCGGGGCCTCAGAACATGTTGGAGTTGCTGCCTGACGAGTTCAGCATAGAGCAATACCACCAGATGCGTCAGAGTATGGGGCGTACGGGCGATGGAGAATCAACTCTCCGAAGCTGGTCGAAACGAGGCTATATCGCCTTTGATGATGTCAGTGGCCGCTATTGTAAAACAGAAACTTATAAAAATAAATTTGGAGGTAAAATATGAATGGTATAGAAATGAATAAAAGTATGAATCTCTCCGAGCATTTTTCGCTCGGGGAGTTGACAAAGACAAAGCATGTTACACCTGATGGTAATATTCCTTCGCACGTTGTGATTGAGAATTTAAAGCGTATATGCGAGAATTGGTTGGAGGATTTAAGGTATAGCTATAACACGCTGTATTGTCTGCTACCAGGTGAGGATTATGAAACGTCCAAGAACACAGAGCCGATCATCATTAACAGTGGCTATCGATCCCCGGCGGTGAATCTGCTCGCGGGTGGGTCGAAAACGTCCAATCATCTTTCAGGGTGCGCAGTGGATATCCGCTGCGCGGGCAAAGAGCAGATGATCCGCTATGCGTCGATATTGTTGGATATCGCTGATGGGACGAAACAGGAATTCGATGAACTGCTACTGGAGCAACATGGCACAGTCTGCTGGCTACACTTCGCGGTGAGGCCGAAGGATAACAGGAGATTGATAAACATCTTAAAGGTCTAAGTTGAACGCTGGGCGGAATCTGCCTTCATTTGGTCTGATTTCGCCCTCGTTTTCCCCATTTTTAGGTATTTTTTTGAGTGGCATCCAAAAAAGATACCTAAAATTTTGAAATTTTGCTTCCTTTTTATTACCTTTGCAGCGGTGAGTCCTGACTATTAATTGTTACTAAATGAAATATTCAACAACATCTTATATGAAGAAATTAGTATTATTAACGATGATGATGCTCGTTGTCGGCGTCGGTCAGGCACAGAATGCCTTTACCGGCGTGCATAAGTACGACGGGGAGCACAAAAACGAGATCACGGGCTATGCCATATTTGGTGGTAATGTGGTGGTGGGTGCCTTCGGCGGACTGGAGGCTTCTTACAAGCGTCACTTCACCGACCGCTGGCATGCTGGTGCCGACGCTCAGGCGCAGTTTGGCAAGCAGCTCTATTCTGTCGACCTGAAGGGCGGCTACCGTCTGCCTGTCAAATGGATGGACTTCTACTTCGACGGGACGGTGCTCTATAACCGCTATCATAAGTGGCGTGCCAACGAGTATATAGCTAACCTCTCGCTGACGTGGGAGACGCCGTATGTCATGCTGCGTATCGGTGAGTCGTATATCCGCTACCATATCTCGGATTTCAGCTATACTGAGCCGCTGACGTTTACCTTCGGCTTCGCTACGAACATCCGTCCGCGCTGGAACTCGTGGAACGTCGGGATCTTCTTCCGTAACTACGACGACTTCTACTTTGAGAATTGGAACATCAACTGGGGTCTGAACTTCATTGCGTCGCTGTCGAAGGATATCAAGCTCTTCGGTGAGCTGAACATCCGCCCGGCGGGCAGTATGAGCCAGCTGGCCAGTAGGTACGAGACATCAGGAAAGTTAGGAATTAAATACGTTTGGTAAAGATGAAAAAGCTACAATATACACTGTTGGCAGCCGTTGCTGCCCTGATACTGACCTCGTGTGAGAAGGTGAGCCCCATCGGCGTGCTCGTATCGGGTACGGGTGTGGAGGACCGTGTGAAGATGTCGAACATCTACTTCAAACAGCACAAGGCAGAATACAAGGACCTGATTGTTGATCTAAATGCTGATGAATATACGTTCCTCGTGGGAGCCGACAGCCATGTGACTGACGACGCGGGGCGCATGGACGAGATGTTCTCGATCGGTATTGAGGGGAGAGACCTGCTGTACGCTCACCTGGGTGACATCGCCGATACGAAGGCTGAGTACTATATCAACCTCGACAACTGTATCCTGAGAGCTAAGGAGAAGTATGCTGAGAAAAACTACGAAAAGTCGACTTTCACTGATGATGATGGTGACGAATATACCTTTTATACCGACACCCTCAACGAAAAAATATATTTGAATTCGGACATTGAGGACATCCCGCTGCCCTTCTACCCGGTGGTGGGTAACCACGACATCACCCACAATGGGTGGGCGCTCTGGTCAAGTCTGTTCCACTCGTCGTTCTACGATGTATATGTTCTGGCAAACATTGACGAGAAGGAAGATTTATACTACGACCACTTCATCTTCCTGGATTCGGCCAGCGGTACGCTTGGCAAGGAGCAGGTAGAGCTGATCGAGGAGGGTGTGCTCGACAGTAAGTATAATGAGCAGATAGGTATCCATACCCGCCATACCTTCGTCTTCAGCCATACGAACATTTTCCGTCCGCGTGCCGTGGAGTTCGCCTCGACCTTCCCTCGTGAGGAGATGTTCTTCCTGCTGGATAAGTTTGCAGAGTGGAATGCCTCTATGGTATTCTTAGGACATGTCCATAAGTGGGACTATGAGAAGGTGAACGGCGTGGAATACCTGACACTCGACTCGATGAGCTCGGACAACAATCCGGATCCGGGCGACTATCTGATTCGCGTGCATGTGAAAAAGGACGGTACCATCAAGTGGGAGCCTGTCCACATGAGTTATACTGCAAAGTAAAAATAATCAAAAATGAAGAAGCTTATGATGAAGAAATGGATGCTGACCGTGCTCCTCTGTATCTGTGGAGCGGTCACTGGGGTTCAGGCGCAGGTCATGAAGGCCGCCGACCTGGAGAAATATGCCAAGGAGAAATATGGCGACAAGTGGGTTGACGCTGCCGCCAACCTGGCGCAGGGACTGACTTTCGACAAGAACCAGTCGCTGACCTATCAGCAGGTGTTCGAGGCGCCTGGCAAGACCAAGGACCAGCTGTACGTGATGCTGAACTACTGGGCTACGGCCACCTTCAAGGACAAGCAGGCCATCACCCTGAACGATAAGGATGCCGGTGTCATCATCATCTCGTCGACCCTCGAGGCCATCGCAGACCATACGGGTACGCTCTACCGCTATGTGGTGAACATCACGCCTATCATCAGGATTGATATCAAGGAGGGCAAGATCCGCGTGACCTATACGGTTCAGAACTACGACATCCTGAAGGTAGAGGATGGCGGCTGGCTGGGAGCAATCGGCCAGGATGACAAGGACCGTAATAGGAGCAAGGACTCCTATGCCGACGGCAAGCGTTTGAACGCCGACAAGACGGACCGCAAGCTGTCGGACGAGCAGTGGGAGATTGTTGCCCACTATCCCTTTATACCGAAGGATCCCCAGAAGCGCACCTGTTCGAAAGCGCTCGTGATGACCCATGCCTACTCCAATGCCCTGATGGACAAGATAGAGGAGGCCGTGAAGAACGGATTGGTAGGCAACGAGGACGACGACTGGTAATCAGGCCTTGGCCGTCATCAGAAATGATAAGCCCCTCGCTCGTTGGCGAAGGGCTTATTTCGTTTATCGGATGGCGTAGAGATAGCCGAGGAGGGCCATCTTGCCTCGCATGGTCTCGCGGGGGGT
>JAEETB010000005.1 GCA_016286575.1 Prevotella sp. | reverse complement strand
TGGGAAGTGTGATACTTCGTTTCAGACGTGCCGCCTCTTCTTTCTTGGTGTAGCGAACAGCCATCATGGTCTGGTCGTCACTTTGTTCTGCGTCTTTCACAAATTGGTGGATCGATTGTTCTATTTCGTTGACAATATCATCAGGTAAGATAATGTTTTCTTCGACACACTTTTTGGCAACCTTCATCAGGCGTTCATCATCGAAAAGCTCATGCTCTGGGTTCTCTGCCTCAGTGATGCCGTCGGTGTAAAGGAAAATCGTGGTGTCTGGTTTGATGACCACCTGCTGGCCTTCGAATTTAAACTGGGGAGCCAGACCAATGGGCAGATTGGCGATGATGGGCAGCAGATGAGCCTCTGTATCGAGAATAAGAGGTGCGCAATGTCCTGCATTGCAGTAGCGCATCAGACCTGTAGGCAGGTCGAGGACAGCTATTAACAACGTGACGAACATGATCTCCACATTGTCTTCTGACATGGCATCGTTGATGAGGGCAGCAATCTTGGCTGGGTCGCTTTCGTGGTTGGATACCGTTCGGAACAGACTGCGCGTCACAGCCATCAGAAGGGAAGCAGGAACACCCTTTCCTGACACATCACCGATACAGAGATACAACTTCTCGTTCCTGATGAAGAAGTCATAAAGGTCGCCGCCAACCTCCTTGGCAGGGGTCAGTTTGGCAAAGATGTCCATATCCGTGCGTTCTGGATAGGCAGGGAAGATTTTGGGAATCATGGACATCTGTATGCTTCTGGCCGTCTGAAGCTCACCTTCGATACGTCCTTTTGACTCGTTGGCCACCTTCAGTTCCTCAACACGGTCGGTCAATGAGGTCTGCATCATCTTGAAAGAATCGTAGAGTTCTTTCATCTCATCCTTCGTCTTTATTTCAGGAAGCGGGGCATTGAAGTTGCCTTGGGCTATCTCATTGGCAGAACGGCTGAAACGCGCTAGTGGACGGGTTATACGTTTCAGGGTCGTTCGGCAGATGATGTAAAGGATGATGAGTCCGAGCAGCATGGTCCCAATAATGATGATTCCCACGATGATAGCCATACGATAGATGACTTTGGCAGGGATGACTGTACACATGGACCATCCAGTGCGCTCGATGGGTGCATAGATCATGACAAACTCAGTGCCGTCTCTGTCAATTCTCCCTATTCCTGTTTTACCTTCCAGCATCTCATAGCCGATATTCTCGTCAAGGCTGTCAGCAGTCTCAAATGAATTGACGAAATAGGTCTCGTTGAGGATGCGCTCTTTCGCAGGATGGGCGATATAGGTACCGCTACGTCCTATGATGAAGGTATAGGCGTGCTTATAGAGGAAGTTCTCATCCGTCTCGATGTCTTCCTCATTTTGATGACTGCGCAATAACCACTCATTGAATTCGAGGTCGCTCTGCTTGATCATGTCAGAAAGCCAGTCCAGAGAGACATCGGCAGTGATGATGGCATACATCTTATTATCCTTGTCGTACAACGGGCAAGAGAAAGTAGTCATCATTTGTTCGCCTCCTCCTTTGTCGTAATAAGGCTCGCTCCAATATCTCTTATTGAGCAGTTTGGGTATCTGATACCAGTCCATATAGTGATACTGGTAATCCTTAGTTCCTAATTGTTTGGTGAGGACGTTATAGTTAAAATCCTTATAGGCATAAGGTGCGAAAAACTCTCCTTTTGAGGGGTAGTAGTTGGGCTCAAAAGCCACTGTTGAACCAATGATGCTGGGATTGAGTTCGAGCAGTTTCTTCAGGATCGGATAGATGTTATCTGGAGAATTCAGGGTACTCTCTACCTCAGGTATGACATTGTCGATAGCAATCTCAACACCCATGAATGTGCTGTTGACCTTCTCGTTGGCAAGTTCCATGCGGCTCTGAGAATCCTGTGTCGACATCTCCATCATGGCAGAAGTGGAGATGTCGGTAACGATAACAGTCAGAATGATGAAGATGACCATGGTCGTTAAGACCACCCATAGCGTCAGCCTGGCAGCGAACGAGTGTTGTGGTGAGAATTCCTTAGGTATCTTCATGGCTTTGTGATTTGTTGATAAGAAATAGGCTGCTTGATGATGTTACCCTCTGCCATCAACTTATTGGCTAAAGCCAGTCCTTGGGGATTCAGGGTGTAAGGGCGCTTACCAGTATGGATATCCTTGAGCGCATTCAGACACTCCTCCAGCATCCATTTTTGAATGCCTCTGTTGGTAGCTACATTGTTGGCCTGACAGTACATCATGACAATATCGAGTGTCTCATCAGGATTGTTGTAGGCCCATTCCCATCCTTTGCGGGTGGCCTCGGCAAATTTCTCAACTTCCTTTTTGTGGCTCTTATAGAATTGGGCAGTTGTGTAGATACCGTCTTCAGGTACGTTGTAGCCAATATCGCGGAAATACAGGGTCTGATTCTTCTGGATCTTCTGTCCTGCGATGATCAACTGGTAAAACTCATTATAACTCATAGCCATTGTAGCGTCGATGGCCTTGGAGATGTAGAGGTTGACGTGAGAGATAAATGGTACCCACTGGATGCCTAGGTTATACTTGTTATCTAAAGAGAATGCCAATTCGGAGAAACCAGACTTCCAATGACCAATCTTCATTCCTCTGAGGCTCTCGATACCTTTTAATGGGGTGTGAGAAACAATCACCTGCATGTTCTGCTGGAAATGCTGAAGTATATTCACCAATTGTAAGCCTTGGTCGATGAACTTCATTGCCGACACCAGATGGAGCGTGATAAACTGGCTTTGACCCACTTTGAGACGATTGACGTTGGGATTCGATGCCGAGGGGTGCTCAATGCTGACATTAAGCCCAGCCTCTTTATAGAATCCTTTGGCTTCAGCGACATAGAAACCCGCAAATTGAGCCTGCGCCGTCCATTGGGGTGTGAAAACCAATTTCGTCTGGGCATGGCTACTCGTAACCATACCTAAAAGCAAGAACAATACTATCAGTTTAGCTTTCATCAATGAGTCCTGATTTCTGTTTCGCTTGCAAAGATAAAAAAAAATCCCCGCTTTCACAAAGAAATACGGGGATTTTTTAAATTATAACGTTTTTTAGGTGTAAATTTCCTATGAAAGGAAGCCTAACAAGGCACCAGCAGCAACGGCAGAACCAATAACACCAGCCACATTCGGGCCCATGGCATGCATGAGCAAGAAATTGTGACGGTCGTACTCCAGTCCGAGGTTGTTGCTGATACGAGCTGCCATCGGAACAGCCGATACACCGGCATTACCAATCAGTGGGTTCAGTTTCTTACCCTCAGGCAGGAAGAGGTTCATGATCTTCACGAAGCAGACACCTGAGGCGGTAGCAATCATGAATGCCATAGCACCCAGGGCAAAGATCTTGATTGTATTAAATGTCAGGAACTCGGAAGCCTGTGTAGAGCAACCCACTGTGAGACCAAGTAACATCACGACGATATCATTCAAGGCTGAGCCAGCGGTTTTTGCCAGACGGGTTGTTTTTCCGCTTTCTTTCAGTAGGTTACCGAAGAAGAGCATACCTAACAGGGGCAAACCAGAAGGTACAATGAAGGTGGTCAGCAACAGTCCGATGATAGGGAAGAGGATGCGTTCTGTCTGAGAAACCTCGCGACCAGGTTTCATCTTGATGACGCGCTCTTTCTCTGTGGTGAGCAGACGCATAATAAACGGTTGGATGACTGGCACGAGCGCCATGTATGAATAGGCGCACACTGCGATGGCACCCATCAGGTTGGGCGAGAGCTTTGAACTGAGGAAGATAGCGGTAGGACCATCGGCACCACCAATGATGGCGATACCTGCAGCCTGTGATGGCTCAAAGCCCATGGCGAGTGCTACCATATATGCACCGAAGATACCAAACTGTGCAGATGCGCCAATCAGCATCAGCTTTGGATTAGCCAAAAGTGCCGTAAAATCGGTCATGGCACCGATACCGAGGAAAATCAGAGGCGGATACCAGCCTTGTCGTACACCTTGATAGAATATATTCAGTACGGAGTTGTCCTCATAGAGTCCGATCTCTAATCCGGCATCAGCACGGAAGGGAATGTTTCCGAGGATGATACCAAGTCCGATGGGCACGAGCAGCAGCGGCTCGAAATCCTTCTTGATGGCAAGCCAGATGAAGAAGGCTCCCACTGCAATCATTATGAGGTTACCCACAGTGGCATTGGCAAATGCCGTATAGGTAAGGAACTCATTAAAGTTCTGTATGATAAACTGTCCTAAATCCATGGTGACTTATCCGATTGTGAGCAGTACGGTACCTTCCATAACCGTCTCGCCCTGTTTTACTGTGATGGAAGTAACTGTTCCTTCGTATTCCGACTCGATGTTGTTCTGCATCTTCATCGCCTCGAGTACCAGCACACAGTCACCCTGCTTCACGGTGTCACCGACGTTCACCTTCAGTTCAATAATTGTTCCAGGCAGAGGAGCCTTGATGGGTGAACCTGCGCCGGCGGGTGCTGCAGGAGCCACAGGAGCAGCGGCGGGTGCTGCTGTGGGAATAGCTGGGCGTGCTACGGGCTTGGGGGCCTCTACACGCACTTTCTTCAGTGAACTTGTGGGGTTGATGGGCTGCTTTAACTCAACGTCGAAACGGATACCGTTCACATTGACTTTTGCTACGTTACCCTCTACTTCTTCTATCTCTACGTCATAATCGACGCCTTGTACTTTATATTGATACTTGTTCATCTTCTAAAAACTATAATCTATAAACAATAAACGCTTAACGGATCTCAGGTGATGTGGGAATTTGTGGCGCGTTGTGACTTGTCGGAATCACTGGCTTAGAGAAGTGCGTCATCTGACTGCTTTCTTCTGACCACCCCGTCTGGTGGGATTTGATAGTGATAATACCACTCTCAACGTCGTGTACATCATCCTGATACTGCTTCAGAGCCATGGAGATAACTGCGATATAGACTTCCTTGTCGATACCCTTGGTCTTTAGACCGTCTTGCAGGATGTTTCCAGTAGCATGGGCAATATCATGGGTTACCTCAACGGTCTTGGTGATAGGCTTGATGGGTTGGGTATTAACCACCTTCTTTGCTGTCTCGAGGTTGCGCATGATAAGTCCGAAGATCCAGAAGAACAGGAAGAGCACAGCCAGACAGAAGAACACGATACCCATGGCGAGGAGTGTGATTCCGAACCCGTGGGGATCCTCACGTTTCAGCTTGGCATCTTTCGTCTCATCTGTCTTGATAAAGTTCTCAATACCAGGTGTGACGTTCTCTGGTGACTTGATGCTCCATGTGTTGCCATGACGGGCATAGCTCTGGTCGGCAGCAAGGGCAGGAACGGTGACGGAGTCAATGAGTTCTACAGCGTTTCCGTTGTAGAAGCCAATCCATACAGGCTCTGACATGGGAATGGAGAGTGAGAGGTGTAACTTGCCTTGTGCAGGGTTTGAGTTACAGAAGAACACGACATGCTGGCGGCCTGTAATCTGGGTGCGAGGCTCGCCGTTTGGGATGACGCTCATGCGTTTGATACGCTCAGGAACGCTCATCTGAGGGTCAAGGACGCTTCGGTCTGTCGTCAGGTACATACCTCGGATGTTGTATGTGGTGAACGAGGTGTTCTCCAACTCTATCCAAGCCTCACGTTGTCCGAATTCATCCTGAATGCTTGCGGTATTGTTTGGCAAAATCTCGTTCAAGCGTATATTCTTGGCTCCTTGAGCCATTCCCGCCGAGGCGCTTGCCAGCATGATACCACAGAGCAGTAGTCTGAAGCTATTCATTTTTATTACGAGTATTATTATATATTTATGTTTATGTCACATCAATCTTTTATCCGCAGAAGAATAGGACGATAATCTGTGCCGTAAAGATTCTGAGGAACATCGATAACGGGTAGACCGTCGAGTAACCCAAAGCAGGTGCCTCTTTTGAACAGATGCTATTGGCATAGGCCAGGGCAGGGGGATCGGTATAGGTACCAGCCACCATACCTGCAATGGTAAAGTAGTTGAACTTGAATTTCAGACGTGCGATAGGACCTACCACCAAAATAGGAATGATGGTAATGAAGAAACCTGTCAGCACGTAAAGCAGTCCATCACCCTGAACAACGGTTTCAAAGAACCCAGCACCCGCCTTGATGCCTACTGAGGCGAGGAAGAGTACGAGTCCAATCTCGCGCAGCATCATGTTTGCCGACGTGGTGGTATAGGTAACGAGGTGTATCTTGTAACCATATCGACCAATGAGAATGGCAATGATCAACGGGCCACCAGCCAAACCGAGTTTGACAGGGACAGGCATGCCTGGGATTGCGAAAGGGAGAGAACCGAAAATCAGTCCAAGGAAAATTCCCACGAATATGGTGGCGATGTTGGGTGCATTCAGCTTGTTGCTGGAGTTACCCATGCGGACGGCTACGCGTTCAACAGCGTCCTCAGGGCCTACTACCCTGATTTTATCACCCACTTGCAGAGGCAGGCTTGCTGAGGCAAATAGGTCGATGCCATGACGAGTAACACGGGTTACGTTCACACCGTGAACACTCGAGAAATGCATGGATGCCAAAGTCTTGCCGTTAATCTTCGGATTAGTGATCAGCACACCTTTGGAGATCATCGGCTCCTCTTGTTGTTGCTGCTCCAGGTCGATGTCAATCAGCGGACCGATAAATGCGATGATGGCCTCATGGTCGGCTTCTGCACAGACAATAAGCATTTTGTCGCCCAGATGGAGTACCGTATTACGATTGGCGATGGAAATATCCCCATCGTGCTCGATGCGTGAGCATACAAAGTCACGGTTCAGAAAGTCGTGAACCTGCAAGATCGTCCTACCTTCCAGATACTGGTTGGTCACCTCCAGATACATCTTGTAAGGCTTCTTGTTGGTCTTAGTGCCCTCCATCTCTTTCAGCTGTTCCTCTTCTTTTTCCAACTTGACCTTACATATATACCTTATTAATATAGTAGCGCCAATAATGCCAAGAACACCGAGGGGATATGCACAAGCATAGGCAGAGGCAATCTGTGGCGTACCATTGGGGAACACCGTGCTCAGGGCCTCGTTGGCAGCTCCAAGTCCAGGGGTGTTGGTTACGGCACCATAGAGCGTACCCACCATCATTGGCAGGTTTGTCGGGTTATTGGTGTCGAAGAAGATATAGTAGCAGGCGAACATCACGAGAATGTTCAATAAGATAGCTGTAGCAGCCAATCCATTGAGTTTAATGCCCTGGGTACCAAAACTCTCAAAGAAGCCAGGTCCTACCTGCATACCGATCATGAAGACGAACAAAATGAGTCCGAAATCTTGAACGAAAGTCAGAATGGGTGTTGGAGCAGTAAAGCCGATGTGCCCGGCAAGAATACCAGCAAAGAGCACGAAGGTTACGCCAAGAGAAACTCCAAAGATTTTAATCTTACCCAAATAGACACCTATGGCAATGACGATGGCATACAGCAATGTGATATGTGCCACAGAGTCAGTTGTGGTAAAGAGATCTTTAAGCCATTGAAAAGAATCCATAATCTATACTAACGTTTTTTTTCTACGTATTTTCTCATTACGCGCTGCAAAGTTACTTAAAAATTGCTCATTCCAAGCATTTTTGTGCATCAAAATTTGAATAAAAACCAATTTTTTATTTATTTCACAATTCAAAGCGCTTTTTTGGCTAAAAAAGTTGTACCTTTGTCGCCTGTTAAGTGTAACTTAAAACAAACTTATATAATAATTTAACGTATAAACTCTATGGCAAACAAAGAGAAACTCTTTACCGAGTTTACTGCGCCGACAACTCAGGAGTGGCTTGACAAGATTCAGGTCGACCTCAAGGGTGCCGACTTCCAGAAACGACTGGTATGGAGAACAAATGAAGGTTTTAATGTTCAGCCCTTCTATCGTCGTGAAGACCTGGCGAATCTGAAGACACCCGACGCTCTCCCAGGAGAGTTCCCGTTCGTGCGTGGTAACAAGAAGGACTCTAACTCATGGTATGTTCGTCAGAACATTGTAGTGAATGATCCCAAGGAGGCCAACAAAAAGGCTCTTGATATCCTGAACAAAGGTATTGACTCGCTTGGTTTCAAACTGCCAGGCAAACTGGTTTCGAAAGAAACAGTTGAGGCTTTGCTTGATGGTATCATTTGTGATATTGTCGAGGTGAACTTCGCCACTTGTCCCCGTCACTCTGTAGAACTCGCTCAGATTCTGGTTGAGTTCTTCCAGAAGAAGGGCTACGACAAGGAGAAGGTAGTCGGCTCCATCGAGTGGGATCCCATGGCAAAGATGGTGATGAAAGGCAAGGATGTGACCCCGATCTTGGAGTTTGGTCCTAAGCTCGTAGAAGCTTTGCAGGATTATCCTAACTTCCGCTGCATCGCTGTCAGCACCGACGGACTCAATAATGCAGGTGCCTATATCGTTCAGGAACTGGGCTATGCTCTGGCCTGGGGTAATGAATATTTGCAGCAGTTGACAGACGCTGGCGTAGATGTAGACCTTGCAGCCAAGAGCATCAAGTTTAACATGGGCGTTAGTGAGAACTATTTCATGGAGATTGCCAAGTTCCGTGCCGCTCGTTTGCTCTGGGCTCAGATCGTCAAGCAGTATGATCCGAAGGAAGATTCTTCTTGTAAGATGGTCGTAAATGCCTCAACATCAGTTTATAATCAGACTTTATTCGATAGTTACGTGAATCTTCTCCGTTCTCAGACCGAGGCCATGAGTGCAGCTCTGGGTAGTGTTCACTCGATGGTGGTAACCCCCTTCGACGCTCCTTATGAAGAGCCTACAGACTTCTCTGAGCGTATTGCCCGCAACCAGCAGTTGCTGATTAAGGAGGAGAGTCATTTCGACCGCATCGTCGATCCTTCAGCTGGTTCTTACTACATTGAGCATCTGACCGATGCACTGGCAGCGGAGGCTTGGAAGATTTTCCTGAAAGTAGAAGAGGAGGGCGGTTTCCTGGCTGCTGTCAAGGCTGGAACTATCCAGGATGATATCAATGCTACCAACGTGAAGCGTCATGGTGATGCAGCCAAGCGTAAGGAATTCCTGTTGGGTACCAACCAGTTCCCCAACTTCACAGAGAAGAGTGAGGGTAAGAAGGCCAAGGCTTGTGGTTGCTGCTGTGGTCAGGCTGACGAAGAGGAGCATCCTTTCAAGGCTATCTCTTCAACCCGTCTGGCTGCCGATTTCGAAGATCTCCGCATCCACACCGAGGAGACCAAGGTCCCTGTAGCCTTTATGCTCACGATCGGTAATCTGGCCATGCGTCAGGCCCGTGCACAGTTCTCTTGTAACTTCTTGGCTTGTGCTGGTTACAAGGTGATTGACAACCTCGGCTTCAAGACCGTTGAGGAGGGTGTTGATGCAGCCCTTGAGGCCAAGGCCGACATCGTGGTCATCTGCTCGAGTGACGATGAGTATGCTGAGTACGCTATCCCTGCCTTCAAGTATTTGAATGGCCGTGCTATGTTCGTCGTTGCTGGTGCTCCTGCCTGTATGGAGGACCTGAAGGCTGCCGGCATCGAGAACTTCGTTCATGTGAAGTGCAACGTGCTTGAGACATTGAAAGAATATAATCAGAAACTTGGTATTTAAAGAATAGGAGACTTGAATTATGCGTAAACAGTTTAAAGATATTGATATCTATGCAGGCATCAAGGCTCAGGATGGTGCCAAGTGGATTAAAGACAATCATATTGAGGCAAACTGGAAGACCCCAGAGCACATTGAGGTTCGTCCGGTTTATACGAAGGAAGACCTCGAAGGTATGGAGCATCTTGACTTCACAGCCGGTATTCCCCCATATCTGCGTGGTCCGTATTCGATGATGTACCCCTTCAAGCCTTGGACTATCCGTCAGTATGCCGGATTCTCTACCGCTGAGGAGTCAAACGCTTTCTATCGCCGTAACCTGGCTTCTGGTCAGAAGGGACTTTCCGTTGCCTTCGACCTACCTACACACCGTGGTTACGATCCCGACAACGCCCGTGTAGTGGGTGACGTGGGTAAGGCTGGTGTAAGTATCTGTAATGAGGAGAACATGAAGGTGCTCTTCTCTGGCATCCCCTTGAACAAGATGTCAGTGTCTATGACCATGAACGGTGCCGTACTGCCTATCCTGGCATTCTACATCGTGGCAGGTCTGGAGCAGGGCGCTCAGTTGGAGGAGATGGCAGGTACTATCCAGAATGATATTCTGAAGGAGTTCATGGTGCGTAACACCTATATCTATCCACCTGCATTCTCTATGAAGATCATCGCCGATATCTTCGAGTACACCTCACAGAAGATGCCTAAGTTCAACAGCATCTCTATCTCAGGTTATCACATGCAGGAAGCAGGTGCTACGGCTGACATCGAGTTGGCTTACACCCTCGCTGATGGTATGGACTACCTGCGTACGGGTGTGAATGCCGGTATCGACGTGGATGCATTCGCTCCTCGTCTGTCGTTCTTCTGGGCTATCGGTATGAACCACTTCATGGAAATTGCCAAGATGCGTGCTGGTCGTCTGTTGTGGGCGAAGATTGTGAAGAGTTTCGGCGCCAAGAATCCGAAGTCACTCGCCCTACGTACCCACTCACAGACCTCTGGTTGGTCGCTCACTGAGCAGGATCCTTTCAACAATGTAGGCCGTACCTGTATCGAGGCTATGGCAGCTGTCTTGGGCCACACCCAGTCGCTGCACACCAATGCGCTTGATGAGGCTATCGCCCTGCCTACTGACTTCTCGGCGCGTATTGCCCGTAACACCCAGATTTACATCCAGAACGAGACCAAGGTCTGCAAGCAGATTGACCCTTGGGCAGGTTCTTACTATGTGGAGACCCTGACCAACGAGTTGGTTCACAAGGCTTGGGAGCACATTCAGGAGATTGAGAAGCTGGGTGGTATGGCCAAGGCCATCGAGACAGGTCTGCCCAAGATGCGTATCGAGGAGGCAGCTGCCCGTACTCAGGCTCGTATCGACTCTGGCGTCCAGACCATCGTCGGTACCAATAAGTACCGTTTGGAGCACGAGGATCCCATAGATATCCTCGAGGTCGACAACACCGCTGTACGCAAGCAGCAGGAGGAGAGTCTTAAGGAAGTGCGCTCGAGCCGCGACGAGGCCGCATGTCAGGCTGCACTCAAGGCTATTACCGAGTGTGTACGGGACTTCAAGGAAGGCCGCAAGAGCGAGAACAACCTGCTCGACCTGGCTGTCAAGGCCGCACAGTTGCGTTGTACGCTGGGTGAGATTTCAGATGCCTGCGAGGACATCGTAGGTCGTTATAAAGCAGTAATCAGAACAATTTCAGGTGTGTACAGTTCAGAATCAAAGAACGATAGCGACTTCGAGTTGGCTTGCAAGCTGACCGATGAGTTCGCACAGAAGGAGGGTCGCCGTCCACGTATCTTTATTGCCAAGATGGGTCAGGACGGTCACGACCGTGGTGCAAAGGTTGTGGCAACAGGTTATGCCGATTGTGGTTTCGACGTCGACATGGGACCACTGTTCCAAACGCCTGCCGAGGCTGCTCGCGAGGCTGTGGAGAACGACGTCCATGTGGTCGGTGCCTCTTCACTCGCAGCTGGTCACAAGACCCTCATCCCTCAGTTGATTGAAGAACTGAAAAAGCTTGGACGTGAGGATATTATGGTTATCGCTGGTGGTGTTATTCCGGCTCAGGACTACGACTTCCTCTACCAGGCAGGCGTTGCTGCTATCTTCGGTCCCGGCACCTCTGTAGCGAAGGCTGCTGTCGAGATGATGAAGATCTTGTTAGACAAAGAGTAAATGAGTGAAATGAAACAAGTCGAAGTATTGATAATCGGAGCCGGTCCTGCCGGCTCCGTTTGTGGTAGTCTGCTGAAGCAGGCCGGTGTTGAATGTCTGTTAGTTGATCAGGCCACGTTCCCACGAGACAAAGTTTGTGGTGGTGGCTTGACGGTAAAGGCCTGGCGTCTGCTCGACATGCTGTTGCCTGGTATTACTTATGACTATCGTCCCATCACGCGTATGCGTTGCCAATTCGAGAACGACCCTGTCTGTGAGTTCCAGTCAGAGTATGCTATCCGTATGACGCGTCGTAAGGATTTCGACTACACGCTTTTGCAGTATTATCAGAATCATGGTGGTCAGTTCCTGAAAGGTTCCTTTGCACGTTTCGAACAACAGGCTAATGGCCGAGTCCTCGTCACTCTGAAGTCTGGTGAGCAGATTTTGTGCCGCTATCTGGTTGGTGCTGATGGTGCCAACAGCCTGATCCGTCGTCAGATTCACGGCGAGCCCAAGTTGCACGCCCTATTCCTTGAGCAGTTTAGCGAGGGCGAGAAAGATGACGACGTGTTTGTTCACTTTTCGAGCAACTACAAGCCAGGTGTGTTCTATAAGTTCTCAAGCATAGGTCGCGATATGTATGGCTACGCCAACTTGGAATCTAACGAGAATGTGCCTCGCCATAAGGCTAATTTCCGTGAAGTGCTCACCAAGTTTGGTGTTGAGGAAGGTCGTATTTGTGGTGCGTATATCCCTCTGAACACTGTTCCCCATACGGCAGACAATGTGATTCTCATTGGCGATGCTGGCGGATTTGCCAACAAACTGACGGGCGAGGGTCTCTATGACGCCTTTAAGACCGCAGCCAATGCCAAGCGTGCCATCGTTGAAGGTAAATCGTTTAAAGAGACAAATGCCGATGAATTCCTCAAGATGGAGCATCAGATAAAGGTCTTTAAATTCTTTTTCAGCCCCATCGGTTGGCGACTTATCCGTTGGTTCATGCATTATCCGAAGGTCATCAAGTGGCTCTTCGATGCGAAGATGAAACGTGAGACATTCCACAAGTAATTAAGAAATCCAATGAGAAAATTTGATGTAGTCATTATTGGAGCTGGTCCTGCCGGATCTGTTTGTGGTTATTTGTTGAAAAAGGCCGGTGTATCGTGCCTACTTATCGATCGTGCCACATTCCCTCGTGATAAACTATGTGGTGGCGGACTAACTCCAAAATGTTGGAAACTGCTCGATGAACTCATTCCCGGATTTAAATATGAATACAATAGTATTCGTAAGATTCGTGTGACGATTGAAAATGACAACCGTTGTGATATTGAGACCGGTACTGAGCTTCGGCTTGTAAAACGTAAGGAGTTCGACAACCAATTGCTGGAACTCTACAAGTCCTTAGGGGGTGAGTTCAAACAAGGAGCATTCTTACGTTATGATGAACAAGATGACGGATTGGTGGTGACTCTGAAATCAGGTGAGCAAATTGCCTGTCGTTATCTGGTAGGTGCCGATGGCTCAACGAGTAGTGTACGTCATTTTCTTACTAATAACCATGATAATGGTTTCCTTATCTTGGAACAGTATGTCAAGAAGTCACCAGATAATGCTATTGAGGTAAACATGTCTAAGTACTATGATCTAAGAGGTTATTTTTACCGTTTCCCCAATAGTGAGTTTGATGCTATCGGTTATGGTGACGAGTTTGCAACTCCCCAGAAGTTCCGTGAAATACTAAAAGAGATGAACATTCCCGAGACAAAGCTTTTTGGTTGTTATATGTACTCGAAAAATGACTATCCACTCCATAACCGTGTGATTCTCATTGGTGATGCAGGAGGCTTTGCTAATCGTGTTACCTCTGAAGGCATTAAAGCTGCTTTTGAAACAGCCCGTAATGCTGCTGAGGCTATTACATCCGGTCGTCCGTTTCGTGAGGTAAATGCTGCTCTGTTTGAGAGAATGAGGAAAGAAGATCGTTTCGCCCGATTCTTCTTCAAACCATCAACTATTAGATTTCTTGGCTGGCTTTGTCATAATATGCCTCGTGTGGTAAATTGGTGTTTTAACAGAGCATTACGATCATAAATGATATCAAAGAATAAAGCTCCCAAAATCGGGAGCTTTTTTCTTTTTGTCTTTTCTTACATGAATGAGTCACGTTCGTCAATCTTGTAGGCCTTATTATCCTCCTTCATGTAGATCTGGAGGTCAGAGAAGTAGCCTGTCTCCTGAATCTTCTGCAGGTTGATCTGCGCATCCTCTTCCAGCAGGAACTCCTTGGCGCTGGCCAGGTGATTTGTAAACTCGAGCTTCTTCTTGTCAGTGTCTAATACTGAGATCCACTCATCCTTCAAACGGTCTCCGATTACAAATTTCTTACTCATAGCTGTTTTAATTTTTACGTTTGTTTGTTTTTTGAACCTTTTTCTGGTGCAAAGATACAAACTATTTCGATAGGTTGTATATCAACCTTAGATATTTTTATGCGAAAACGTTTGAGTTGTTCCTTAGAGATCTTTGCGGATGGTTATCTCGTATTTCGACATAAACGAGGCGCCAGGCTGGAGGTGATTCATGAGTGGCTTATCTTTGAATTCACCACTGAAACCACGTGGATCGCCGATGCCGTACCAGGGTTCGATGCAGACGAAAGGTGCCTGCTTGCCGTATGGACTCCAAAAGGCAACAACGGGTGTACGAAAGTCAACGGTTACCTCAGGCTCACCGTCAGTACCCAGGAGTTCGGCACGGTGGAGCTGGCTCTTGTGGATCTTGATGGAATCGTTGCGCCAGGTGTTATCGGAAAACTCCATGAGACCATTCTCTGCTTCGACGAAGGGCACTTCGTCCATCTCGTGAGAGCCGTCGCCGTAACTGTGAAGTGCATCCATTAGCTCAGTATTGTCGAGACGGATGCGTCCGCTTTGATTGTCGCCTGCCTTCATGCCAGGAATATTGAAGGCGGGATGGCCTCCTATCTGGAAGTGGATCTCATGGGTATCGTCGTTGCGGACATGCCAGATGACACCAATCTTATTGTCGTCGAGGACATAGCTGACGGAGAGGGTGAAGTCGTAGGGGTAGACCTTGTGAGTCTCCTCGGAGGATTCGAGGGCGAAAGTGACTTTGCGCTCACTCTGGTAAATCAGCTTAAACTGGGCATCGCGGGCAAAACCGTGACGAGGCAGATGGTATTCCTTGCCATCTACGCGATAGGTCTCGTTGTTAACACTGCAGACGATGGGGAAGAGGATAGGAGAGTGGCGAGGCCAGAACATGGGATCGGCCTGCCAGAGGTATTCCTTACCTTTATTGTCTTGGATGCTCTGGAGCTCAGCACCCTTCTCTGATACTCGGATAGAGATGTAGTCGTTTTTGAGTTCTACCATAGTTTGTTCGTTTTAATTGTTATTGATCGATGTTCGCGACGGAGGCTTTTCCCTGTAGCAGAATATCCATTAAGTCGGTGCAGTGGTATCCGAAGAACATATAGCCTGCAGTGGTGTGAGTATTGAAGAAACTGCTCGAGAAACGTCGCCCGTTGACGTATTGTTGGCAGTAGTCAAGTGCCTGAAGGTAGTTGACGAAGGGCACAACCTCATCAGTGACAGAGTGAAAAGCCATGATGGGGTGCTGAGGTTGCCATTCGCCATACCCAGCCCAAGGCGCCCAAATGGTATTGGCCTCGAGTGCCTGCATCAGCGCCTCGACTTTCGGCCTATCAGTCTCAGCTACGTTTTCGCCTTTGAGATAGGCAATACACTCAGGGCG
This sequence comes from Prevotella sp., assembly GCA_016286575.1. Lineage (GTDB taxonomy): Bacteria > Bacteroidota > Bacteroidia > Bacteroidales > Bacteroidaceae > Prevotella. The sequence goes on along the minus strand of JAEETB010000005.1, from coordinate 28,989 downwards.
CATGATCATATCGGGGCGCAGATAGTCGCCACTATCGTCGAAGCCGAATTGCAAATCCTCAGGGTGGGCTTCTGCATAAGCCATGAGACGATCTTGTATCTGGCCAGTGCTCAGTGTCTTCCGACTAATCATGTCGAGCACACCAGAACTGACGAAACCAGCGGTCAGAAAAACTTCTGGTTCGTAGGCCTTCAGCGTGGGCATGTTTTCGCAAAAGCTTTTGATAATCAGGGGCACGACGGTAGGCAAAAAGATCTTGTTATCGTTGATATACTGTCGGAAGGTGGCAATGAGGTCGTATGGACCATCACCACAGACGGAACCACAGAAATGGAGTTCGTCGGAGAGTCCGGCTTGTTCGATCATCCTATGTGTGGCCATTGCCACAGCGCCACCTTGGGAGTAGCCGACAGCCACACTCTTCCAGCTATCGGACATCTCACCGTTCTGCTCCTTAAACAGTTTCATGCCGGCACGAACGGCATCAATGACCTGACGGGCTGTCAACTCTTGACAAAGATATGGGTGTGTTCGACTGACAGTCCCTCCATATCCTTCGTAGTCGGGCATGATGACAAGTGAATTGCTGGAGGGAGCATTGCCACCGATAGTATACATCATGAGCATTCCCACATCACTGGTAGCATCGCTGTTACCAAAATTGCTAGGAGCCTTAGCGTCGTCGGTAATCGTGATATGACAACCGATGATGAGGTTTTTGGGGCGGACATCGGCTTTGGGCCATCCGATGAGTGCCGTCAGGCGAATGGTGTCGCCAGAAGCGTCGTGGGAGCGATAGCTATAGGTATAGGTCTGCGTCTCAGATGCATCAGCCCAGACCAGTGTGCCTTGACTCAGTTTGACAACTGTGCCAATACCATCGTCCCTGACGGCATCGGGTGTGTCGTCAGGGACAATATTCTGAGTTGTATCATCCGAAGAACTGCATGCCGCCAGAATGATGACCAGCAGTGCAAGGATGGTTTTCTGAATTCGAATCAAAGTGGCAGATGATTACTCACCTTTGATAGCAGCTACACCAGGAAGCACCTTTCCCTCGATGGCCTCGAGCAGAGCACCACCACCAGTAGAGATGTAGCTTACCTTGTCGGCCAGACCGAACTTGTTAACACAAGCTACAGAATCGCCACCACCAATCAGAGAGAATGCACCCTCGGCAGTTGCCTCAGCGATAGCCTCGCCGATAGCGCGAGAACCTGGGGTGAATGTGTCGCACTCGAATACGCCAGCAGGACCGTTCCACAGAATGGTCTTAGCACCCTTGATGGCCTCCTTGAATGCCTTCTGGCTCTCAGGACCAGCGTCAACACCCTGCAGGTCAGCAGGAATCTTGTTAGCAGGACAGGTAATGATCTTAGCCCCCTCCTTAACAGTCATCGAAGAGAAGTCGAGACCATCAGTAGCTGTACAGTCAGAACCCAGAACGAGCTCTACACCATTCTTCTTAGCCAGTTCCTCAACGCCCAGAGCTACATCCAGCTTGTCGAGCTCAACGATTGACTGACCAATCTCGCCACCGTGAGCCTTAGAGAAGGTATAAGTCATACCACCGCAGAGGATGAGCTTGTCAACCTTACCCAGCAGGTTCTCGATGATACCAATCTTAGAAGAAACCTTAGAACCACCCATAATAGCCACGAACGGGCGCTTGATGTTAGAGAGCACATTGTCAACAGCCTGAACCTCCTTCTCCATCAGCAGACCCAGCATCTTGTTGTCAGCGTCGAAGTAGTCAGCGATAACAGCAGTAGAAGCGTGCTTGCGGTGAGCTGTACCGAAGGCGTCCATTACGTAGCAGTCAGCATAAGAAGCCAGTGTCTTGGCGAACTCCTTCTGGCTGGCCTTCATAGCCTTCTTAGCCTCGTCGTAAGCAGGATCAGCCTTATCGATACCTACGGGCTTACCCTCTTCCTCAGGATAGTAGCGCAGGTTCTCGAGCAGCAGAGCCTCACCCATCTTCAGGGCCTTTGCAGCATCAGCAGCCTTAGCACAGTCGGGAGCAAAAGCAACGGGAACACCGAGTGCCTTCTCAACAGCCTCACGGATCTGACCCAGAGAGAGCTTGGGGTTTACCTTACCTTTGGGCTTACCCATGTGGCTCATGATGATAGTAGCACCACCATCAGCAAGGATCTTCTTCAGAGTGGGGAGTGCACCACGGATACGGGTGTCGTCAGTAATCTTACCATTCTCATCAAGGGGTACGTTGAAATCTACACGTACGATTGCCTTCTTACCGGCAAAGTTGAATTCGTTGATAGTCATAATCTTAATATTATTAATAATGTGAAAAACTTCTTTTTAAGAGACCACAAAGGTACGAATAAAAAATGAAACATAGCGGCATATGGGCACAGAGATTTGGCTTTTTTTACTTTTTTAATAGTTTTCTACGAATTAAAGTATGGTTAAACTACTTCATTTATTATTTTTTATGTACCTTTGCACCCGTCAATTCAATTATTATCAACATTCTATATATGAAGAAAATATTCTTACTCATGTTTGCTGCCGGTCTTTTTATTCCGGCATATGCCCAAGAAAAATTTGAGTTGGGTAAGCCCAACGATGATAACTATCGTTACCTCGATGATTACAAAGCTCTTAAAGATTACATCGATACTTCGAAGTATCCCAATTTCAAACTCGGTTCCGGAACAACCGTTCCCGACTATCTCAGCAACGCTACGTTCAAGAGCATGATCGACAAGAACTTCACCGAGACGGTTGCGGGCAACGCTATGAAAATGTCCAGTTGCGTAGACGGTAACGGAAATATGAACTTCGAGACCGTTAAGAAATACATAAAATCTGCTACCGAAGCTGGACTCAACGTTTATGGTCACACGCTCGCATGGCACTCTCAGCAGCCCAAAGCCTGGTTGCTCAAGTTGATTGGCGACAAACCCGACCCCACATCCGAGGAGACTTATACCACTGTAGCCAGCAAGGACTTCACCCAAGATTCGAGTGTCGGCTGGACATCGGATAAGGCCCAATTTGGTTTCTCTATCAGCTCCGACGCCACCAACGGTCTCGTTGTGAAGTGCTCTCAGCAGAACACCAATGCGTGGGATGTGCAGTTCCAGGCAATGACCGATATAGCGCTCACTGCCGGTAAGGAGTATAAGATGACCATCACCGTTAAGGGATCTAAGGCAGGAAAGATGACCGGTCACTTAGGCGATTGGAACACCAACAACGATGGCGATGCCGCTACAGGAGTTAATCTCAGCTATGATTTCACAACCGATTGGCAGGACGTCGTTATCGATGTAAAGCCCACCATCGATGGAAATTTTGTGCTGCTGCAGGTTAACACTGTCGAGTTTACTGGCGATGTCTATATTAAGAGCATCAAGTTCGAGGGTTATAAGGGTAAGATGATTCCTCAGACCAAGCAGGAGATGTACGATGCACTTGTTGGCGCTATGGATCAATGGATCAAGGGCATGATGGAAGCTTGCGACGGAAAGGTGAAAGGCTGGGATCTCGTCAACGAGGCTATCAGTGGTGGCGGCGACGATGGCGAGGGTAATTACGCACTGCAGCACTCTACAGCTTACAACCCCAGTGGTAATCCCGATGCCACATGGGATGTCGGCGGCGATAATTTCTATTGGCAGGACTATTTAGGCGACCTCAACTATATTCGTGAGGCTTGTCGTCTGGCTCGCAAGTATGGCCCCAGCGATGTGAAGCTCTTCATCAACGACTACAACCTCGAAGGCGTTTGGGATATCACCACCAAAGATGGTGTCAGTGCCAGCAAGAAAGTTTGGTCAATGGTCAATTGGATTAAGAAGTGGGAGGCCGACGGCGTCACCAAGATCGATGGTATCGGCACTCAGATGCACATTTCTTATTACGAGAACTCTACTTCGCAGAACAATCTGAAGAAAGCCATTACCGGTATGTTCCAGGTGATGGCCAACTCGGGCAAGTTGGTTCGCGTCAGCGAGATGGATATGGGTTATGTTCCCAATGGTCAGAACCAAGGTGTTGCTGCTTCTAAGCTTACTGAGGACCAGCATAAGAAGATGGCCGAGTTTTACGAGTGGATTTTCAGTGAGTATTTCCGTCTGGTTCCCGCCGCTCAGCAGTGGGGTATTTGTCAGTGGTGTCCAACCGATGCACCAGCCAATAGCGGTTGGCGCGCTAGTGAGCCTGTTGGCATCTGGGATCTCGATCTTTACCGCAAGCACGTTTATGCCGGATTTGTTCGTGGCCTGAACGGTGGCGAGCCCGGATCTACCAACATCAGCAAGATTGAGGTCGACAAGAACCTTGATACCTCGAAAGGCATCTACAACCTTAATGGTATGCGCATGTCAGCAACATCGCTCGACAATCTCCCTTCTGGTCTCTATATCATAAATGGTAAGAAGGTAGTCAAATAAAGTGTTTTTATCCATTAAGAAAGCCATCGTGAAGATGGCTTTCTTTTTTTCCCTTAACCGAACAGGGCACGGAGTGCCTCTTCAACCTTGCGAACGGGGTGGAGGTTGATGTGGTATTTCTTCTTGTCGAAGCCTTGCAGATTATATTTGGGAATGATCATATCTGTGAATCCCAACTTCTCAGCTTCGGCTATTCTTTGCTCTATACGGTTGATGGGTCGAACCTCTCCTGAAAGGCCAACCTCACCGGCCATACACCAACCAGCCTCAATGGGTGTGTCGACATTCGACGAGAGAACAGCTGCGATTACACTCAGATCCATTGCCAAATCAGTAACTCGCAATCCTCCAGCAATATTCACAAATACATCTTTCTGAGCCAATTTAAAGCCCACGCGCTTCTCGAGAACGGCTAACAGCATGTTCAGTCTACGCTGATCGAAGCCAGTAGCCGAGCGTTGTGGAGTTCCATAGGCTGCTGTAGATACAAGTGCTTGTGTTTCAACGAGGAATGGGCGTATTCCTTCTATGGCGGAAGTGATGGCGATGCCAGATAGGCCCTCGCGGTCTTGAGTTAGCAGAAGCTCTGATGGATTGGAGACTTGTCGCAATCCGTTTTGCTGCATCTCATAGATGCCAAGTTCGGCAGTAGAACCAAAGCGGTTCTTGATGCTACGTAAAATGCGGTACATGTAGTGCTGATCGCCTTCAAATTGGATAACGGTATCAACGATATGCTCCAGAATCTTTGGTCCAGCAAGGGTTCCTTCTTTGGTTATGTGGCCAATCAGGATGACAGGTACACCGCTTGTCTTGGCAAAGCGAAGTAGGGAAGAGGCACATTCGCGCACCTGGGCAATAGAGCCAGCGGAGGACTCTACATCTTCTGTCATGATGGTTTGGATAGAGTCGATAATAACCAACTCGGGCTGACTGTCCTTGATATGGTCAAAGATATTCTCTAGAGAGTTCTCGCAGAGGATAAGGAAATTATCGTTCTCTTCGTGGGGGATACGGTTGGATCTCATTTTAAGTTGATGTGCACTCTCCTCACCACTGACGTAGAGAATTTTCTTCTCAGGCATGCGAAGCATGGTCTGAAGTGAGAGTGTGGATTTGCCTATGCCAGGTTCTCCACCTAAGAGAACGATGGAACCCGGAACGAGACCGCCGCCTAATACACGGTTAAGTTCCTCGTCACGCATGTCTATACGTGGATCGTCTTGGTCTGAAATGTCGTTGAGTTTCAGGATCTTGTTTTTCCGCAGAGCATGTCCTGTGGTAGCTGCAGCTGTTGTGGCGGCTTTCTGTTTTGTGTCACCAGCAATACGAACTTCCTTAAATGTGTTCCACTGCCCACAAGCGGGGCATTTTCCAATCCACTTCGGCGACTCCTGTCCGCAGTTGGAGCATACGTATGCAATCTTATCTTTTGCCATAATTGGCAACAAAGGTACGAAAAAAAAGTGAAAAATGAAAAGTGAAAAGTGAAAAGTGAGAAAAAAGTTGTATCTTTGCACGCGTTATGAGGAGATTTTTACTGATTTTTGTGATTATATCATTGATTGTCGGATGTGGACAGTCGTATGAAGAGACGAAACGTCTGAATCAAGCTCAACGTCTCAGACTGTTTCGCGAAGATTCCGCAGCCCTGAAAGTTGCAGTGATGCCGACACTTGACTGCTTGCCTGTTTTTGTGGCTAAAGAACGTCAGTTTTTTGATCCGGCAGTGGATATTCGTCTGAAGCAGTTTTCTGCACAAATGGACTGCGATACAGCGCTGATGCGGAATCGTGTTGAGGGCTCTATAACTGATATTGTAAGGGCGGAACGCATGATGAAGTCTGGTACTCCGATCAAGTATTGGACATCGACAAATGCATATTGGTTGCTTATCAGTAATAGGCAACAGCGTATCAATGACCTGAAGCATCTGGATGACAAGATGGTTGCCATGACGCGTTATTCCATTACAGACTTGTTGAGTGATATGGCGGTGGATAGTGCGAAGTTGAAGCCTGAGCGTGTCTTCCGTATTCAGGTGAATGATGTCAACGTCCGTCTGAAGATGTTGGAGAATAATGAGATGGATGCCCTCATTTTAACAGAGCCTTATGCAACACAAGCTCTCCTTGCAAAGCATAAGATATTGTTTGATTCCCGCAAGTCGGACATGCAGATGGGGGTGTTTGTGTTCCGTTCAAAGGGTATGGACGATAAAAACCGTCAGCATCAAATGAGAGCATTCCTGAAAGGTTATAATGAGGCATGTGATTCCATCAACAAATATGGTGTGAGGAACTATAGAGATATTATCCGGAAATATTATATTATAACGGATCAGACTCTGAAGAACCTTCCTGATACGCTTAAATTCCAGCATGCCGCTCTTCCGAGTCAGAAAGATATTGAAACAGCCCAGCAATGGCTATCTAAAAAAATAAGGTATGGTACAGAGTGAGTCACTGAATCAGGTATTCGGCTACCTGAAAAACCGACGTCTCGGTGAGGCTATCCAAACACTGGAAGCCTTCCTTTCAGTACATCCCCATCAGATCAATACCGACAGGCTTTTCGCCATCAGAACTGACTATCAGTTGATGGCAGACTATTGGCGTCGTGGTTTCAAGGATCCACAACTGCCGAGTCTTTATGAGAACCTGTTACAGCGTATGTATGTGTTATGCTCAAATATCGCCATTAACTATACTGTACGTCATACTCCCTATCTTTCGTCTTTAATGCTGAAAGCCCACATGACACCACGTGATTGGTCACCTCTGGTCATACGTGAGGAGTTGGAGTCGTTCGTGTCTGACATTGCAATGGCTGATTTGGAACCAGAACATGTTTCGGAAACGAAAAAGAAAGAAATATACGCACGTCATCACGAGTCAATGGTGATTCTTTTTGACTATATTCTGACAAGTGGGCTATGGTCAGATGGCTTTGCCTCGTCCATGGAGGACATGATCCTTTCGCCGACATTGGATACCAATGACCAACAGTTGCTCATCAGTAGTGTGATGCTTTCAACCATTAATCAGTTTGATATGGCGAAGTTCCGTATGTTGGTGCATGTATATCAGCAGTCATCAGACGAATTCGTACGTCAGCGTGCTTTGGTTGGATGGGTTTTCGCTCTTCATCCAGAAATAGGACAGAATATTTACCAAGAGAAAGTGCAATTGGTGGAGAAAATTCTCGAAGACGAGGCGGTCTGTCAGGATTTGGTAGAACTTCAGCAACAGATTATCTATTGTATCAATGCTGAGGCAGATAATGCCACCATACAACAGGAAATCATGCCCGACTTGATAAAGAGTCAGGGATTCCGAATTTCCAAGAACGGCGTCTTGGAGCAAGAGGAGGATGAACTCAACGATATTCTGCATCCTGACGAGACCGAGAAAAACATGGAGAAGATGGAGGCCAGTTTCCATCGGATGGTTGACATGCAAAAGCAGGGATCGGATATCTATTTTGGAGGCTTCTCGCAGATGAAGCGTTTTCCTTTTTTTACGGAACTGGCAAATTGGTTCGTGCCTTTCTATTCAGACCATCCATCTGTTACGGAGGCTCTGGGTAAGTTTAAGAATAGCCTTTTTTTGCAGAAGATGTTAAATAGTGGCCCTTTCTGCAACAGTGATAAATATTCATTCTTGTTGGCTTTTTCCCAGGTGATTAACAGTATCCCTCCCCAGGTTCGAGAGATGATAAATAGAGGAGAAGTTGCACTTTACGAAATTGATATGGAGGAAAGTCAGAAGCCTGCATATATTCGCAGAACTTATTTGCAGGATATCTACAGATTCTTCAGACTCTTCCAGCAGCGCGATTGTTTTAGGAATATCTTCTCACCGACTGACGGTAGTTATCTCTTTTTCCAAAACCCCATATTCAGAAGTACTCATTTGGAAAGTTGTTTTAATGAAATGACGGCTTTCCTGATTAAGAAGAAGAAACTGAATGAAGCTTTAAAACTATTGATGAACTATGGGGACCACCGCCGTGACTTCCAATATTATATGATGGCTGGCTATATGGGATATCAGCCTTTGGAGAGCTATGCTCGTGCGTTGGAGATGCAGCCGGGAAATGAACGGGCCATGAGAGGGTATGCTCGTATATTGTTTGCTGAAGAACGTTATAGAGAAGCATTGGAAATGTATGACCAATTGGTTGCCATCCAACCTGAGAAAAAGAGCTATCTGTTAAATCGAGCAGTTTGCCAGACTAATCTTGGACGATATGAAGATGCTGAGAAGGTTCTCTTCCGCCTGAATTATGAGTCACCCGATGATGAGCATGTGAATCGTGTATTAGCTTGGACACTGACCTGTGATGGGAAGTATGAACAGGCTGATCATCTTTATCGTCAATTACTCTCAGTAGAGGAACCATCAGAGGATGACCTGCTTAACTATGGCTATAGCCTGTGGTTCAGTGGAAGCATTGATGATGCGGCAGATTGTTTCCATCGTTATCTGAAGGAATCTGGACATGACAAAGAGTTTATTATTGAGAATGAGGCTCATTTAATTCAGGCCAAAGGCATCAGTGAGCCTGAGATCCAGATGATGCTCTATATTCTCTGATTCTTTTTCTGATACAATCGTTGAGCCATGTAAATCCGAGTGGGATACCTACTCCTGCTATTGTATATAGAATCCAGAAATAGTCTTGTTGAGAGTACTCGTGGATTACCATGTGGCATCCTATCTGGTGGATGTCAAGTCCGTAGTACCATATTTTTAAGAGACTGACAACTTTATAGGAGATGATGTGGAAGATAAAGATATTGAGCGTATGATCACCTGTGTAGGTAAGGAATTGCTTGAGTCTCCCCTCATGCTTATCTAGCCAACTACTGATGTTATAGGTCATCAGGAATCCCAATAGGGCAGGGATGGGTAATGACAGGAACTGGGTATATGTAGAACGCCAGTTCATGTTAGCTGTCAGATACGTGGAGAATAGTCCGACGACAATTCCAAAGAGTATAGTTATCCACACAGAGGCATAGTATCGAGACGTCAGCTGTTTGTATCTGTCGACATAATGTCTGAAGATAAATCCACAACCAAAGAAGAAACAGCCCATCAAATCACGATAGCCTCCTTGTACGAGAGTAACAATTCTCAGTCCCTCGTGTGTTTTCCATCCACAGAGGATGAGCATTAACAGGCAAATCATGTAAGGGATGGCTTCCTTTACCTTCCATGCTTTATTCGTCTTAGCAGTCATGTAGTTTGTGCCAACATCTAACACCTTATATAATATAAGGTATAGGATACTTGCTACAAATAATCCACGGAAGAACCAGAAAGCTCCACATAGGAATTGGTCATATCCTCCCATAGCTGTGAAAATATTCCATAGATTCTGCTGTATCTGATGCCATGTATATGGATGTGTAACACCTCCCATTTCGTTGCCATATCGCTCGTTGAGAATCCCAATGTCGAACATCCAGTTGTGAATTATCAGGAAGAATACAGACCATTTTACAAAAGGCCAGTAGAGTCCTTTGATGCGTTTCTTGACAAAGGTTGCCTCGTCATCGAGATATTTCAGTGAAAAGAAATAGCCAGCGGTGATGAAGAATAATGGCATGTGGAACTCGAAGATGAATTTGCAGAGCCAGCCAGGTGCTTCAGCATGTGCTATTACCATCAAGATAATGGCAATGCCTTTGCAAATTGATATCGTCGTATCGCGTTTCATTTGTTATAGTAAGAAGGTTAGCAGGTGACCAAACCATCCTTTGAATCTTTGCCATGTGGTGCGGCTTTTCTTCCATTCCTCCATAGAGATATAGTCGCTTTTACCTGTGTCTTCGATGAATTTCCGGTCTAACTCTTGGGTTGTCTGTTTGTCGATGATCAGTGCGTTGACTTCATAATCATAACGTAGACCGCGGGCATCAAGATTTGTGCTGCCAACGGTACAGAATTTACCGTCAACAGTCATAATCTTAGAATGGTGGAAACCAGGACGGTAACGCCATACATGGGCTCCGCGCTTAATCAGTTTCTTCATGTTGTACATGACGATGTCTGGTGTCAACGGCTCGTCATATCTAGATGAAATCAAGATGTCCATTTTTACACCGCGTTCAGCACATCGTTTCAAGGCTTTGATGACTTTGTTTGTAGGCATGAAGTAGGGATTGATGATCTTCACCGAGTCCTTCGCGTTGTCGAGTGCATTCACATAGAATCGGCGCATGATCTCATTCGACGTACGAGGCTCGCGGTTGGCGATACCCACCATCTTGTTGCCGGCGGTCGTTCCCTGGAAGTATTTCGGGTCAGTCAATTCCTCCTTTGCCAACTTCTTCCAGAATCTGACGAATATTTTCTGCAGATCGTTAACGGCCGAACCCTCAATGCGGCAGTGCATATCCCGCCATTCACCAACCTGTTCTGTACCCACAATATAATAGTCAGCCACATTCATTCCACCAGTATAGGCGATATGCCCATCGATGACAACAATCTTCCGATGGTCACGTGGCCAGATATGATTGATCCATGGAAATCTGATGGGATCAAATTCGTAGATATCAATGCTATCAGCGTGTAGTTTGTCAAGATGTTCTTTTTTTAATGGTTGATTGTTGGAGTCGTTTCCGAATCCGTCGAAAGCTGCTCTTACCTCTACGCCTTCCTTGCGTTTTTCCCTGAGGATATCGAAGAGTAAGGATGCGATAGAGTCGTTCCTGAAATTGAAATACTCCAGATGGACGCTTTGTTTGGCTTGGCGGATGTCCTCGAATAGTCTTGCAAACTTTTCTTTGCCCGACATCAATAGCTCTACGTTATTGTTCTCTGAGAAAACAATGCCCATCTCTTGCATCTGACTGATGGTAAGCGAATCGCTGCTTTGTGCTTTAGTATAGAGAGAAATCAGCAGGAATAGTATGGTGACTATTCCTGCTAATTGGTTCTTATTGCTTGTCATTTGCGGTGTTTTAATCTGTATTCAAGGGGTGTCATACCAAATTTCTCCTTGAAAATATTAATGAAATTCTCTGCTGTCAGGAAACCAATGTTTGTTGCCAGCTCACTCATGTTGATATTGGTACGTTTCAGAAGAATACAAGCATGTTTCAGACGCATATCGCGCACGACCTCTGCAGGTGTCTTATTTGTCAGGTTTCGGATGCGGTGGAAGAAGGGAACACGTCCCATACCCATGGCGCTGGCCATTTCTTCAAGACTAATCTGGCCTCGACTCATGTTCTGCATCACGTACTGCTCGATATTCTTCAACAGCTGTTGATCCATCTCGTCGAGCATTGAGTAGTCGGATGTCGATTCCTCGCTTTTCTCATACTCGGGCAAGATACCCTCTGGCAAGTTACTACCCTTGCGAGCCAACTGGTTCTTGTTGACGATAGTTGTATCGACGATGTTCATTGGGTCATCACTCGTCGTCTCTGTATCGGTATCAGTTTGGATGACCTCAAGTCCCATACTCTCAGTAGCAGTCGTCATACTTGTGTTACGTTCCTCCAGCATACGGGTTTCTGCACCTTCAATCAGGTTACTGTTTACATTGATGGCACCTAAACCAAGAACTTTATTGAAACGCATACATGCTTCTTGCATGTTAAACGGCTTTGCGAGATAGTCGTCGGCAGAAAGAGTGATGTTCTTAGAACGCATGTCCTGAGGTGTTAGCACACCATCAGTCATCAGCACAAACTTCATCTTTTGAGTGACAATATTTGTCTTCAGCTGGTTGCAGAGATCGCTACCAGTCATAGGACTCATCTCTTGTTTACATACTACGATATCACATTTCATTTCTTCCAAATCATCTGCAGCTTTCTCGATATCATTGTAGATATGGAAATCGTAGACGTATTTCAACTTAGCTGAGGCGAATTTCAGGAAGTCCTCGTTATCATCAATCATGACAACGGTGAACTTGGCGGTTGGTGAATCAAGGGCAGCTCTAGAACGTGTACTCTCAGCAGTCAAGGTGTCACCGATTTCAGGCAACTCTATCTCACCCTTTCCATTGAGTTCAAGTCGATCCTGAACAGTATTCTTGGCTTTCTCTTCAGGATTCTCCAGGTTCATCTGCATATCGGCCACTCGAGTGATGATCTGGAGCATCTGAGAGTGGAGAGCATTAAGTTGTTCCTTCTCCTCAAGTGTGGTTTCTTTCTCTGACAGGTTACCAATGATTGAGGTCATGCGGGCCATAGGCTGGCGAAGGTCATCACTGGCAGCCTTAATCTCTTCGCGTTGCAACTTTAGTTCGTTAATGACCGCATTCTTTCTCTGACGAATAGCCTTGATCTGTTTAAGTCCGATACGCCAGAAGTAAATGGTGACTACAGCCAGGATAATGTAGGCAACAATCATCCACCATGATAATAGCCAGTGACGCTCAATCGCGATTTCCAGGACACGTTCTTGGTTGCTGACAGCACCTTCGGCACTGATAGCTTTTACATGGAGGGTATATTTGCCACTACTGAGATCTTTAAATGTCACTCCGTGGGTAAGGGCATTACCATTACGCCAGTCCTCATCTTTTCCTTCCATCCAGTACATGAATTGCAGACGCTCACTTTGGTTATAGTTTCCTGCTGCAAACTTGATAGTGAAGGTGTTCTGGTCATGGCCCAGGTTAATCTTGTTAGTCTCATTAAGAGCCTGTGGCAGTATGACTCTATCGCCATACTCGTGGCCAGTGAGGATTTCCTCTTCTCCGATATACAACTGGGTTAGCATCACACGGGGCAGGGCGTCGTTATCGTCGTTGCCTTTCTGGATGACCCAATTCACGCCAAAGAGACCACCCAGTAGAACATTACCATCGTCACGAGTCAGAATAGAACCGTGATTGAACTCATTGCTCTGAAGGCCATCAGAGGTGCTGTAATTGTACAGACCGTAGTTGTTCGTGCCATCCTCATGGTTACGCTGTACCACGATGCGGCTCACACCTCGGCTGGTGGTTACCCAGATACTGTGATTCTTGTCTTCGGCTATTCCGCAGACGTTATTGTTGCAAAGACCTTGTTTCTCTGTCAGATAGTCAAGGTCGTCGGTATCCATATTAAGAATGTTCAAACCTTCGCGTGTTCCTACCCAAATTAACCCTCTTGAGTCTTGGAATACCTGTGTAATATAGTTATTCGTGAAAGTTTTGATGTTGTTGGAGTTTCCTGTTACCACCTTCTTCTCTGTATTCGACAGATTCAAGATGACTAGTCCCTCAGCTGTACCGGCAAACATAATATTCTCTTTGCCGTTCTTGTTATAGAAGAGACAAGTAATATTGTTAGTATTTAGCTTGCCGTTCTCTCGGGTGTAGGATGAGAAAGAGTTCATTCTCGGATTGTACACCTGAAGACCTCCATTGGTGGCAATCCACAGATTTCCGATCTTATCTACACACAAGTCGTTTACATGATCATCTATCAGGGTGCTGATGCTATCCTTCGCTAATGAGAAGATCGTAGAGCCGCTATTATTGATCCTGGTCAGTCCATTGCGTTTGGAACCTACCCAAAGGCTGCCATCAGGTGTAGTCTCCATACAAGAAACCTTCAAACTAGCAAGTTGTCCCGTATAGTCGATGATGCCACGATCACTCGTACCATACCAAATCTTACCATTGGCATCCTGTGTCATCGCTGTGATATCACCTAAAAGGTTGGAACCAAAACGATAGATATAGTCACCAGAGTAAGCTACGCCAGATTTTTCTGTTCCTACCCATAGTAGATCCGTGTCATCCACGTAAACGCTCTGGATTCCTATATTATCCTTTGCCAATTGGTTATCATTGATATTACGAGGTTGTACGTTTTCAATCTGGTGGGTGTTGACATCCATCTTCAAAAGGCCTAGCTGGTCAGAGCCTATCCAAATGTTGCCGTTACGGTCACCAGCCATGCTATTGATATTACGGTCGACACCAACATTCGTCAGTCCTAACTGTTCACCGATAGATGATTCCCAGGCGTCGGAACTCTTGTTATACATATATAAGGTCCCCTGTCCATAGAGCCAGATATTATCCATCTGATCAGAGAATGCTCTAAGTGATTTTGATCTGTGACGTTTCAGCGTAGGGATACCTTCTGCAGCCCACACGGTATGTTGCTGATGCATTACATCACAGCAGACCATACGTCCGTCATCGTATACGATAATGGCACCATCTCGGCATTCGCTGATGGAGCACACAACCCCCTGAGGCACTCCGTGTGCGTCATCGGTATAGCCGAATTCGTAAAGTAGCTGTTGTTGCTGGTTGTAACACACAACGCCTTTGTTGGGAATGGCTCCCCAGAGATTTTTATGTCTGTCGATGTATACGATGGAAGGAATCGTTTCAATACCCATGCGTGCAAAAGTCTGCTTCATATCGCGCTCAAACGTTTCTGTCTGAGGGTGATAGATGCAATAGCCTGAAGAGGTTTGGATTAATAGGTTACCATCGAGCATTTCCTGGATGGCATTGATATAGCTGTCGTTAAGTGATGAACCATCTTGTGAGTCACTCTGGAAGTTCCTGAACGAGTAACCGTCGTAGCGATAGAGCCCTGCTGGAGTACCAAACCAGATGTATCCCCGCGAATCTTTTAATATACAGTTCACCTGACTGGATGTCAGACCGTCGCGTGCATCCAGTGTTTTAAACAGATAGTCAGCTGCCACAACCAGAGGCAGAGTGAGCAGTAACACAATCAATAGTTTCTTTATAGTCTTCATAAAGCCTTGCTTTCAATCTTTTATATCATACACGAGTAGTGGTCAACTACCCCCAGAAGGTGGTTCTCTTCATCGATCACTAACACCGAATGTACTTTATATTTATTCATGATTCTCTGAATTTCCGTAATCTTTGTCTCTGGTCTGACGGTCTTGGGAGTGCGTGTCATGATGTCGCTTACCGTTCGGTTGAAGAATTCCGCCTGCCACTTCTCCATAGCGCGACGGATATCACCGTCAGTGATCAGTCCCACAATTTTATCATCTACCTCAGCAATACCCAGTCCGAGTTTTCCTTTGCTCACCAGGATAATAGCCTCGCCTAAATGCATCTCTGGTGGGAGTACGGGCAGGTCATCTTTAAACATCACATCCTGTGCTGTCGTCAACAGTCGTTTTCCGAGTTCACCACCAGGATGAAACTGTGCGAAGTCCCTGGGCTGGAAATCTCGCTTCTCAATTAACGCAATTGCCAAAGCATCACCCATTGCCAATTGTGCCATGGTGGAACTTGTAGGAGCGAGGTTCATCGGACAGGCTTCTTTTTCGACGTACACATTCAGGTGACAAGTCGAATATTTAGCCAAAAGTGACTGCGGATTCCCGCTCATGCCAATGATGGGTATCTGCATCTGCAAAACCATTGGTATAAACCTCAGAAGCTCGTCAGTCTGTCCTGAATGAGAAATAGCCAGCACCACATCGTCGGAAGTCATTACCCCCAAGTCGCCATGGAACACGTCGAGTGGATTAATGAAGAATGATGGTGTGCCTGTGCTTGAAAGGGTAGCGGCAATCTTTGCGCCGATGTGTCCGCTCTTGCCTACGCCAGTGACGATGATTTTCCCCTTGCACCCATACATTAATTCAACAGCTTTGTCAAAACTGTCATCAAGTTGTGAGACAAGGCCCAGCACAGCTTCTGCTTCGTCCTTGAAACATTGTATAGCGTATTCTTTAGCTTCCTTCATGCTTTAATCAGTTTTTCAACCAGAGCTTCCAGATGGTCGAGCTCCAACATGTTTGCAGCATCACTGAGACCTTCGTCTGGATGAGGATGTACCTCAAAGAAAAATCCATTAGCTCCAAAGGCTTTTGCCGCCATTGCCATTTGTGGTACAAATCTCCGATCACCGCCTGTTTTACCATCAGACCCGCCAGGCCGTTGTACGCTATGTGTACAGTCCATGATAACCGTAGGTACCAACTCCAACATATCGGGGATATTACGGAAATCGACCACAAGGTTGTTGTAACCCATCATATTGCCGCGTTCAGTCAGCCAGACATCCTTCGCACCTGAATCAAGAGCTTTTTCAACAGGATAACGCATGTCGAGCCCACTAAGAAATTGTGCCTTTTTGATATTCACTGTCCGTCCAGTCTTGGCGGCAGCGACAAGCAGGTCAGTCTGACGGCAAAGGAAGGCTGGAATCTGGATCACATCGCATACTTCACTGACTGGCTCTGCCTGATAACTCTCATGGATGTCGGTTAGAATCCTGAGGCCATAGTTGGCTTTCACGTCAGCCAGCATCTGCAGTCCACGTTCAAGTCCTGGGCCTCGGAAGGAATGGATTGATGTACGATTCGCCTTGTCAAACGAGGCTTTGAAAATGATATCGGTACCTAGTTTGGTGTTGATTTCCACCAACTTACGCGCCACTGTGTCGAGCAGTTCTGCCGACTCGATGACACATGGACCAGCTATAATGGTTGTTTTGCTACTCATAATGATGTTGCAAAAATACGCATTTTATTCAAAACAACCAAAAAAAATACAATTTTTTTAATCTTTAATGACATGAATGTCTCTTTGTGGGAACGGGATAGTAATGTTATGCTCGTTCAGTGTTTCGTATACACACTTCAAAACGTCGCTGACCACGTACGATTTCTTGGGAGCATCAGCCCAGACAAAAAGATTGAAGTTTACACTCGAATCAGCCATTTCAGAAACGACACACTTCACCTGTTTTGAGCGGTCTATCCATTGGTGTTTCATGTTGTTCAGTGCCCCCTCTATGAGTTCCGTGACCTGTTTTAGGTTAGAACCATAGGCTACTCCAAATGGTACTACGGCCAGAACATAACCGTGATTCCTCGTCAGATTTTTATAATTCTTCGCGAAGAGTTGTGCGTTTTGGAAGGTGATTACCTCACCATAAAGTGATTCTATTACGGTCGAGGTGTAACTGATGCTCATCACCTTACCCATGCGTCCGTCAATCTCTATCCAGTCACCAACTTTGATGCGACCTGCCATCAGTGAGGCGCCGTAGTAAATGTTTTCAATGATATCCTTTGATGCGAAACCGATACCGGTGGATAGACCACCAGAAATGGCGAGCAGCCAAGTGACGCTGATGTGGAATAGTGAGAGCGAAATCATCAACCACACACCCCAGACAAAGACTTGTATCACGTTCTTTCCCATGACTTCCCTTGAGGCTGCAGTTGTGGGATCACTGGTCTCGTAGTGTACGCGCAACAAGGCAAGAATGGTGCGGGCGATCCATCGGAAGAGGCACCACATGGTAATGACCATTGAGAGTTTCAAGACGGAAACCTGAAGATTCTCCATGTCAATAAAATTGTACTTAAAAATCTTCCAGCATAGTTCGCTTAAATTAAATACCTTTGCTGCCCAGTAGATACTCAGCATGACAGAATTTACGCTCAATACAGGCATCACCACTTTCTCGACAAAGTTGTAGGCCCATGTCTGGGTGATGGGCTTCTGATCAAATCCTTTCCGTTCGGCATAGAGTCTGAGATACTGACTGACACAGGTAATGGTCAAAATGCAAGTCAGCTGCATGATCCACCAGATGAGCAGTTGTACAGCAAGTAACGTATATCCTGCCCACGAGCAACAGACAGCAGCAACGAACACCACAAGTGATACGTAAGTATAGAAAATGTCTGAGCGTGGAATGTTTGAGTTGTGACGTCTGATAACAATCCATTGCCAGATTGCGCATATCAGTAAAACTGGTGGTAGAATGAAATTAACAAGTTCGTTGGGTATCAGAATGATACGGCATCCAATAACTATAAAGCCAACAACAATCAGCGGCGCGTAAATGCGAAATGCACTGCCAATCTGCTCACCTTTGACGCGCAATAGCAATGAAATCAGAATGACACCCAGAAGCCAGGCATACTCCACCAGCAAGTTCGACGCCATATAGAGGAATGGATAGTTCTGCCCTGTGCCAATGACGCTGATGGCTCCCTGGATAATGGCGAAGGTGATGGTCGTAGTGGCCATGATGATGCAGGCCCGTTTCTTTCGGAATTCTTCGGTATCGAGCCGCTTGGGCATCATGAATCGGAAGAACAGCTGGTTTAGGACAATGGCGATGATGATGTAAAACAGAATGGCAGAGAATGTGAATATAATCCATCTGCCGCTCCATTGAGAATTGGATGGGGATCCGGTTGTATATTTTTTTTGGATAGTTTCTGTGATTGAGCTCCAACGTCTTTTGAAATGACTCAGCAGGGTGGGGTAGCTCTCGTCGCCGTTGATAAAGATGCTTTGTTGTATGTCGCTATAGCGTTTCTGGGCATAGTTGTTCAACTCGCTCAGTCTTTGTTCTGTGTGATTATAATGATGTATATTCCGTTTCAGTTGATATTCACTTTCGCCCAGCATGCGACGGATGCTTTTGGCAAGTGCTAGACAAGAGTCTCGTTTCGACTTGCCGTACTTTGTGGTCATGATTTCCGGCATGGCCTCGAGACGTGTGATGAGACTGTCATACCGAGCTAACTCCCTTCCGTTCTTTTCCAGAAACTCTGTGAAAGGTATTTGACGTTTGTGGAAATCGCGGTACAGTTTGGTGGCTTCATGACAAGCATAGGTCATGTCGAATACGTTCTCTTGATGCTGAGAATAGAGCATCAGCGCATTCTGGTCGGCTTGCTTCATGGTCAGCAGCAACTGTGTGATGAGTTGCTTCGTGCGCTCTTTTCGCATGGTAGAGCGACGGCTCAGTTCGTTGTTGTACTGTTCCAGTTCGGCCTGAAGAATTGTCAGTGTCTGCTCCAGGTCTTTCTCCTTCAGGACAGCATCCGTCTTAGAGATGATGCCCACCAGGAGGACAATTATTATAAGAATACGTTTCATCTGTTACATTGTAAATCGTAGTGCAAAGGTAAGAAAAAAAACTGAATTTCTTGCATGATTAAGTCTTTTTTTATACTTTTGCAGTCGAAAACTTAAAAATATACGAAGTTATGATATTAATTGCAGATAGTGGAAGCACTAAGACCGATTGGACGATTGTCACAGCCAGTCATCAACCCGTAGTCCTCACTACTCAGGGCATTAACCCCATCCATCAGTCGCGTGAGCAGATTGTCCAGATCATTCGCGAGGAGTTTATGGGCCGCATGGGGTCCCATCCCGATGTTCAGAAATTGCGTAGCTCTTCCATACTTACCCCAGATTTCCCCTATGCCGTCTATTTCTATGGCAGCGGAGTACGCCCAGAAATGGAACAGCTGATGTCCTCTCTGCTCTGTGAACTCTTCCCTCAGGCTTCGGTTGTCGAGGCTCATAGTGATCTGCTTGGAGCTGCTCGTGCTCTTTGTGGTCGCAAAGAGGGTATTGCTTGTATACTGGGTACTGGAGCCAACTCTTGCCTCTACGACGGTAATGGCATTGTACAGCATACGCCTGCATTGGGGTATATTCTGGGCGATGAAGGCAGTGGCGCAGCCCTTGGTAAAAGATTTATTCACGATCTTTATTGTGGCGTGATCTCTGAAGATGTGTTGCATGCCTTTGAGTCGGAAACGAAGCTGAAACTGCCCGAAATAATCAATCGTGTATACCGTCAGCCTCTTGCCAACCGTTTCCTGGCTTCTTTGTCTGAGTTTATCAGCGGCCACCTCGATAACCAGGGTGTCCATGATGTCGTTGTACAGAATTTTACCGATTTCTTACGTGTCCATATAGCGCCCTATGGTCGTCAGGATCTTCCTGTTTCGTTCGTTGGCAGCGTAGCCTTCCATTATCAGGACCAGCTTCGTGAGGCAGTTGCCGCTATCGGCCGTCATACGGGAACCATTATCAAGACACCGCTTGCAGGTCTTATCCGTTATCATCAGATTTGAGATTACTTTTCATAAGATAGTCTTATTGAAAAATAAGATACACTTATTTGTAATTAAGCGCCATTTATTCCGTAATAAGTGGCGCTTATTGTGTGTGTCTTATCAATTTGTCAGTTTCGCGTGTTTTTTCTTGCAAACATTTTGGTAATTTGAAATAATAGTTGTATCTTTGCACCGAAATAATTAAAAAGCTAAAATTTCAATGAAATTGAAACTCTTCATGGCTGTAGTTGGGGCGGTGCTTGTCACGGCATGTCAACAAAAGCAGGAAACTCAATCTCCTTCATTCGTTAAGGTTGAAAATGGACATTTTGTGCGTGATGGAAAGCCGTACTATTATGTAGGAACGAATTTCTGGTACGGCGCTATTCTCGGTTCTGAAGGACAGGGTGGAGACCGTGAACGTTTGTGCAAGGAACTTGACTTGATGAAAGGAATGGGTATCGATAATCTCCGTGTGCTTGTAGGTTCTGACGGCGTGCGTGGTGTCACCACGAAGGTGGAACCGACACTTCAGGTGTCTCCAGGCGAATATAACGATACAATTTTGGCTGGTCTTGATTTCCTCCTTCAGGAAATGGGAAAACGCAAGATGGTAGCCGTACTTTATTTGAATAACTCTTGGGAATGGAGCGGTGGTTATGGCTTCTATTTGGAACATGCTGGCGCGGGCAAGCAGCCTCGTCCCAATGAAGATGGGTATCCCGCCTTCATGCAGGCAATGAGCAAATATGCCACAAACCAAAAGGCACATGAGTTGTTCTACGATTATGTCCGTTTCATCCTTGGGCGTACTAACCGTTATACTGGTCTTGCCTACAAGGATGACCCTGCCATCATGTCCTGGCAGATCGGTAATGAGCCCCGTGCTTTCTCGACAGAGGCTCTGCCCGCCTTCGAGAAGTGGTTAGCAGAGGCTTCAGCACTTATCCGTAGTCTTGATCCTAACCATTTGATCTCTATCGGATCTGAAGGAGCCTGGGGCTGTGAAGGTGATTTTGCCTGTTGGGAGCGTATCACGGCAGATACCAATATCGACTATGCCAACATTCACCTTTGGCCTTATAATTGGGGGTGGGCAAAGCCTGACTCGTTGATAGATAATCTGCCGCGTGCCAAAGAGAATACGAAAGAGTATATTGACCGCCATCTTGCCATCTGTGAGAGAATTAAGAAACCACTCGTCATGGAGGAGTTTGGTTATCCAAGAGATGATTTCAAATTCGAGTTGGAAACGCCAACGAGAGGACGTGACGGATTCTATGAGTATGTGTTCTCGCTCGTAGGTGATAATGCTGAGCAGGGTGGATACTTCGCTGGCTGTAATTTCTGGGGGTGGGGTGGCCTTGCCAAACCTAAACATACTGACCAATGGCAGGTTGGCGATGATTACACAGGAGACCCGGCTCAGGAGGCCCAGGGACTTAATTCTGTTTTTGCGGGTGATACTTCCACGCTCCAGATCATCAAGTCACAAGTGGATCGTATGAATGAATTGACAAAATAGTGCAGATATGAAGAAAATTTTTGCAATGGCGATAGCCACTGTAACAGTGGTAGCCTGTACAACGACAAAGAAAGCTGAGCCCGTAAAGACCAAAGCTCAGCAGTTGTTGGAACGTCTTGACACTCTCCGTCAGAAAGGAATCATGTATGGGCATCAGGACGATCCGTTCTATGGACTCACTTGGGAATATGACAAGGATTCAAGTGACGTCAAGAACGTTTGTGGCGACTGGCCTGCCGTGATGGGTTTTGAACTCGGAGGCATCGAGATGGGTGACGAGAAGAATCTCGACAGCGTACCCTTCACCCGTATGAGAGAGGAGATCCTTAATCATTATAACCGTGGTGGTATCATCACCATCAGTTGGCATCCTCGTAACCCTGTTACTACTATCGAGGGCGGTGGCAATGCAGGACAGAAGTTTCCTGAGGGTACTGCATGGGATGTGTCGGACAGCACTGTCGTGAAGAACGTCCTTGAGGGAGGTTCGAGATATGACATCTTCCAGACATGGATCCAGCGCGTTTCCGACTTCCTTGCTTCATTGAAGACTGCTGATGGTGAAAAGATTCCATTGATTTTCCGTCCTTGGCATGAGAACAGCGGCTCGTGGTTCTGGTGGGGTGAGAAACTATGTACTGCGGAAGAGTACAAAGCCTTGTGGAATTTGTTACAAGACAAACTTATTGCTGATGGATTTGACAATCTGGTGTGGGCATATTCTCCTGGCTGTCAGGATAATCTGACGGCAGAGCGTCTTCTTGATCGCTATCCTGGCGACGATCGTGTGGATATGCTTGGTCTTGATGGCTATCAGTGGGTGCCAGAAGAGAAGGAAGCCTTCGTTGAGCGAACCAAGCAGAACCTGTCGGTGCTTTGTGAGGTAGCCAAGGAACACGGACTTATTCCTGCTCTTACAGAGACGGGCATGAAGAACCTGTCAGAACCTACATGGTGGACATCTACCCTTTTACCAGCTGTTGAGAAATTCCCTATCAGTTATCTACTCACCTGGCGTAATTACAAGGAAGAGTGGTTCGGCCCATCTACATCGAAACCGGATGCTCCCTATTTCGTGGAGTTCTATAATAATGATAAAACTCTGTTCTTGAAAGAAATAACAGAGTAATCAGTTTGAAATAACAAAAGATATGACAGAATTTGAACAGAAAGTATTAGCCTTGCGTACTCATTACGAGGAGTTGCTTATCCGTCACAACGAGCCCTTAGAATGGGGTAATGGTATCTATGATAAATATAAGTATCCTGTAGTGACAGCTGCTCATATTCCTTTGGAGTGGAAGTATGACTTCAATGAGCAGGATAACCCCTACCTGATGCAACGCATCATGTGCAATGCCACGCTGAATGCAGGTGCTATCAAGTGGAAAGGTAAGTATGTGCTTGTGGTTCGTGTGGAGGGAGCAGATCGTAAGAGTTTCTTTGCAGTGGCAGAGTCACCTAACGGCATCGATAATTTCCGCTTCTGGGATGAACCCATCACCATGCCCGACGATGTGATACCTGCCACCAATATCTATGATATGCGTATTACACAACACGAGGATGGCTGGATCTACGGTGTATTCTGTGCCGAGCGCCACGACGATTCGCAGCCTGGTAATCTTTCTGCAGCCACGGCAACAGCAGCTATCGCCCGTACCAAAGACTTGAAGACCTGGTATCGTCTGCCCGACTTGAAGACTAAGAGTCAGCAGCGTAATGTGGTGCTCCATCCTGAGTTTGTGGATGGAAAGTACGCTTTCTATACCCGTCCTCAGGATGGCTTTATTGACACAGGCTCTGGAGGTGGTATCGGTTGGGCTCTCGTAGATGATATTACACATGCTGAGATTAAGGATGAGAAGATTATCTACGAGCGTAAGTACCACACGATTACAGAGGTGAAAAACGGTGAGGGCCCGCATCCCATCAAGACCCCGAAGGGATGGCTGCACCTGGCTCATGGCGTAAGGGCTACGGCCGACGGTCTGCGTTATGTACTCTATATATATATGACGGCCCTCGATGATCCTACGGAAGTGATTGCCCGTCCTGGTGGCTATTTCCTTGTGCCGGAGGGCGACGAGTATTTGGGTGATGTGATGAACGTGGCCTTTGCCAATGGTTGGATTGCGGATGAGGATGGAAAGGTCTTTATCTACTACGCCTCTGCCGACACCCGCATGCATGTGGCGACGTCGACGATCGATAAACTCATCGATTACTGCATGAACACGCCAGAGGACGGCCTCTACACGGCAGCTTCAGTTGAAACTATCAAAAAACTTATTGTAAAAAATAAAAAAGCATAATTATGGCTAAAACTAAATTAATTGAGAAGATCGGATACGGTTTTGGTGACATGTCGTCATCGACATTTTGGAAAGTGTTTTCATACTATCTTCCAATATTCTACTCTAACATCTTCGGACTTTCACTGATTGATGCAGGTGTATTGGTCCTTGTAACGCGTATTTGGGATGCTGTCTCTGACCCAATGATGGGTATTATTGCAGACCGTACCAATACCAAGTGGGGTAAGTATCGTCCTTATCTACTCTGGGTGGCTCCTCTGTTCTCTATCTGTGGTATTCTTCTGTTTACCACTCCAGACTGGTCATATGGAGCCAAGCTCATTTGGGCGTATGTAACCTATATCATGATGATGACTGTTTATACAGGAATCAATGTGCCTTATGGTGCGATGTTGGGTGTGATGACTGATGATACCAATGAAAAGACGGTATTCTCCAGCTTCCGTATGTTCTTTGCCTATGGTGGTTCTTTCATTGCCCTGTTCCTTTGGGAACCACTGACAAACATGTTCGGTGGCTATAAGACACCTGAGGGCTGGTTCTGGGGTATGGTTGTCATTGCCTCTGCTTGCTTCGTGATGTTTATCTTATGTTTCTTGCTTACGAAAGAACATCTAAAGACCGTTTCAACGGTAAGTGTAGGTAACGATTTCAAGTCACTGTTGTCAAATAAGCCTTGGTGGTTGTTGATTGGTGCAGCCTTATGTTCAAATCTCTTTAATACTGTACGCGGTGCGACGGTGGCTTACTTCTTCCTCGATATTATTGGCTCTGATGTGAGTCTGTCGCTCTTTGGAATTATGTTCCTATTCTATTCTGGACTGTTCCTTGGAGTTGGTGAGGTGTCGAATATGGCTGGTGTAGCCCTTTGTGTACCCATCGCCAATAAGCTGGGTAAGAAGACGACGTTCATTCTTGTGAACGCTGCGTTGGTTGTGCTGAGTATTTCTTTCTTCTTTGTACCTTGCACACCTTCAGGTTTCTGGACGATGTTGATTCTTCAAATCGTCATCTCCATCTTTACGGGTATTATGTCACCATTGATTTGGAGTATGTATGCTGATGTGTCTGACTATGCTGAATTGAAGTTCAAGACAGCTTCTACGGGTCTGATATTCTCTTCCGCATCTATGGCTCAGAAGTTTGGTGGAGCTATCGGTGGCGCTGCTGTTCTCTGGTTGCTCTCAGGCTTCGGCTATATTACCGATAGTGCCCAGCTCGACGCAGGTGCTACTCAGCCCGAGAGTGCGCTTCTGGTACTCCGATGGCTGATGAGCTTTATACCAGCTGCCGTTGCAGCTCTGGCCATTGTCGTTGTGTGGTTCTATCCGCTGACGACCAAGCGTATCCATGAAATCAGTGGAGAATTGAAGAAGGTACGAGCGATAGAATAAATTATTGGCCAAAACAATGAATCAGATAGAAATTAATAAAATGAGAAGCGAGATGCAGGATGTTCTTCAAAACAACATCCTGCGTTTCTGGCTTGACAAAATGACAGACCATGAAAATGGAGGGTTCTATGGCCGTATAGATGGCCAGAATGTACTTCATCCAGAAGCTGCTAAAGGTGCCATTCTCAATGCACGGATCCTTTGGTCGTTCTCAGCTGCCTATCGTGTTCTTGGTAATCCTGAGTATCTGGAGGCAGCAACCCGTGCCAAGGAGTATTTTCTCCAACATTTCATTGATGAAGAATATGGGGGAGTCTATTGGAGTGTGGACTGTAAAGGTCGTCCGCTTGATACGAAAAAGCAGTTCTATGCGATAGGATTCGCCATTTATGGCATGTCGGAATATTCGCGAGCTACTGGTGATCGTGAAGCTCTCGACTGTGCCATTCAACTATATCATTGTATAGAGGAACATGCTTTTGATGGAGAGCATAATGGTTATATTGAAGCGTGTACGAGAGAGTGGGGGAAGATGGATGATATGCGTCTCTCCAAGTTTGACGCGAACTACCCCAAATCGCAGAATACGCATCTTCATATCATTGAGCCTTATGCGAACCTCTATCGTATATGGAAATCTCCAGAGCTCGAAGTTTCACTCCGCAATATTATCGGCATTTTTACTGATAAGATTCTAAATCCAGAGACACATCATCTCGATCTTTTCTTCGATATGGATTGGACACGTGGAGCAGGCCACCTGGAAAGCTATGGACATGATATCGAATGTTCCTGGCTGATGCATGAGGCGGCTTTGGTGCTCGATGATTCAAAGGTGATAGATAAAGTGGAACCCGTTGTCCGTGAGGTGGCAAAAGCCTCAGAGAAGGGCCTCCGTCCTGATGGCTCCATGATTCATGAGGCTAATCTGGATACAGGACATACGGATGACGACCTGCATTGGTGGGTTCAGGCTGAGAATGTTGTGGGGTGGTTTAATCTCTATCAGCATTTTGGAGATGAGGCCGCTTTTATGAAGGCTCAGCGTTGCTGGGACTACATTAAGGATCAGCTTATCGACTGGGAGAATGGCGAGTGGTTCTGGAGCCGTCATCCTGACGGTTCACTGAATACAGTCGACGATAAGGCCGGTTTTTGGAAATGTCCTTATCATAACAGTCGCATGTGTCTGGAAATCATCGAGCGTTCAGAGCAACTCTATTGAGCCATCTCCCTGAACTTTAGTCCAGGCTTAATCTTCATTTTAGACATCTGCTCTGTATTTGTGAGTGAGAAATTCACAACCAGAGCAGTGTGCTTTCCTCTTACCTCCACATTTCCATCAGCCAGAGCACCGTCGCTGTTGATGGTAGCGTATACATCTCTGATGTGTGTCGTTTTGTATACACAGTCGTTCACTTGTGCCTCGACAGTGCCAATAGGCAATTTGCCGCCTTTCTGTTGACGCATCTTCAATGTCCTGGGCTTGGAGATGTCTATCTTGAAATCTGCTGTGCAGTCGATAGCCCCTAAGTCTTTAACTTCAAACAGTTTCCCCATGATCACGTCATTGGTGTTGATGGAGCCGGTGAGATATTTGTCTGCATTGTCAACGGCAAATTCAAAATTGATGTTACCAACCTCAGTGTTGAGCCTGCCGCGAAATTGCTCCTTTTTCCATAGGATGTCGAAGTTTCCGTGATATCTGATGGTTCCCAAAGCGTAGAGCTGTCTCATCATAAACTTCTTGACGGAGAACTGGTTGATGATTTTATCCTTGATTCCAGGTTTGGCTACCATGTCGATTACCTCGAAATGGAGGGTTAGCTTCTTGGCGTCCTTCATATTCCTCATGATACCAGTGCTGGCACAGACGAACTTTCTGTCTTCCGTGAAGACTCTGATATTTCTGAATTCCATCGTGTTGTCTGTACCAGTCAGTTTCAGATTCAGCAGAAGTGGAAGTTTAAAGTTACTGAGGACAGGCGCAAACGGACGTGCAATATCTGTCAGGAAGGCTTTTCCTGTGATATTCTTGGCCACGTAGGTTAGTCCTGTACCTTTTTCTTTATTTGGGAAGTTGATCTCGGCCTCAGGCACCCTGATACTAGTGCTCTTTTGAAGAACAGCCAAGTCTGTGATATATGCTTTTTGCTTATTGGCTGCCACGGTGAATCTAAGATCCTTGATGTCCATACCCATGATGGAGTCCGATGCATATCCTTTGGTGATGGTGGCATTGATGGAATCTTTGCTAATATGGTTCAGGGTCATTTTTAAGTCAGCTGTTATGTCGAGATGTCCCATGTCGAAGAATCCGCGTTTGGGCTTATTGGCATTTTTGCGTGGTTTGTGATTGTCTGTCTGGTATCTGAAATCTCTAAGTGTAAGGAGCTTGTCTCCCTCGCTTGAGAGAACTGCAGACAGGAGTCCAATACCTACAACCCTTGACTCTTTCCCTTTTTTAGTTGTTGCTTCCCACTTGGCTTTACCGTTCTGCAGGATGACGAAATGGCTTCCTTGTAACTCTTTTGTGTAGTTCCCGCGTTCTAATTGGATATCATAGTCATTGTATTTAACATTGATATCATAGATATTAATATGATTCAGGTCAACGGCAAATCGCTTGCCACTGTCTTTCTTTGTCTCTTTCTTTGATTTGTCCTTATTGTCTTTATTCTGAAAAACATCAATCAGGAACTGATAGTTAGCAGGTTCTTCCTTTGAGGGCTTCACGATGAGTGCCTTCAGGCCTTCTACATCACCACCTTCGAGTACAATCTTGCCAGAAAGGAGAGGAAGGAACTTGATATCTGCACTTACCTTATCTAATTGGAGCATTTTCCTGTTCTGTAAGTCCTCAATCTCAACGCCATGGATGCTGACTTCCTGGTAGAGTAAGTTCACCCTGATATGGTCGATATTCACTTTTGTTGGTATCTTTTCCTGAAGTGCTTTGTTTGCTTCTTCTACTATTTTGTTTTGCACAGGACCATAATTGATGATCAGGGTAATGATCATTAAGAAGCTGACGATGCCTGCTAATGTATAGCCTGCAATCTTCAATGGCTTTCTATAGGCGTTTTTGTTCACAATTCTCCAGAAGTTTTAGTTTGACTTTGCAAAAGTACGCATATTTTTTGTAATTCTATTAAGTTTTGCCAATTTTTGTTTTGCTATCTCAAAACTTTTTATTACCTTTGCACCAAGAAACAATATTGTTATAACATTATATTTATTTTATGAACTTTGCTTTGTTAATTACCGTCTTGTTGACGGCTATTACATTGGTGGTGGCGGCTTATGTTGTAGCCAAGCTGATAGGACCGCGGTCCTACGCGAAGGTGAAAGGTGAGCCGTATGAGAGTGGTATCCCCACGCGAGGCAGCTCGTGGTTGCCTATGACGGTGGGATTCTACCTCTTCGCCATCTTGTTCCTCATGTTCGATATAGAAACGGTGTTTCTGTATCCATGGG
>JAEETB010000428.1 GCA_016286575.1 Prevotella sp. | reverse complement strand
ACACTGCTCTCGGAAAGGATCTTGAAGAAACCGATCTTACCCGTGGCCTTGGCGTGGATACCACCACAGAACTCGCACGACGGACCGAAACGGACGACGCGCACCTTGTCGCCGTACTTCTCACCGAAGAGGGCGATGGCACCGAGCTTCTTGGCTTCGTCGAAGGGAACCTCACGATGCTCGTCGAGGGGAATATCCTGACGGACCATCTCGTTGACAATCCGCTCTACCTGACGGAGCTGCTCGTCGCTGACCTTCTCAAAGTGGGAGAAGTCGAAACGCAGGGTATCAGGCGACACAAACGAGCCCTTCTGCTCCACATGGTCGCCGAGAACCTGCTTCAAAGCGTAGTCGAGCAGGTGGGTAGCGGTATGGTTGGCGGCAGAGGCATCGCGCTTATCGGTATCGACACAGGCCATGAACTGGGCTGTGGGATCCTTCGGCAACTGCTTCACGATATGTACCGTCTGGTTGTTCTCTCGCTTGGAGTCGATGATGTCGATGGTCTCAGCCTCGTTACAGATGACACCCTGGTCACCTACCTGACCACCCATCTCACCATAGAACGGTGTATAGTCGAGCACAAGCTCATAGAACTCGTTCTTCTTCTGAACCACCTTTCTATATCTCAGGATATGACACTCATACTCCGTATAGTCATAGCCGACGAACTGCTGCTCACCAGGGGCGAGCTCTGTCCAGTCGCTGTTCTCAACAGCTGCGGCATTGCGGGCGCGCTCCTTCTGCTTCTGCATCTCGACATCAAACTGTGCCTCATTCACCGTGAAACCATTCTCGCGACAGATCAGTTCCGTGAGGTCGAGGGGGAAGCCGTAGGTATCGAAAAGGCGGAAAGCCTGGACACCGTCGAGTTCGGTCTTGCCATCAGCCTTCAACTGTGCCATCGCATCGTTGAGCAGGCCGATACCCTTATCGAGAGTGCGGAGGAAGGAATCCTCCTCTTCCTTCATCACCTTCGAGATCAACTGCTGCTGGGCCTTGAGTTCTGGGAAGGCGTCGCCCATCTCCTCGACGAGCGTAGGCACGAGCTTATAGAGGAAGCCCTCTTTCTGTCCCAGGAACGTATAGGCATAACGCACGGCACGGCGCAGGATACGACGGATGACGTAACCTGCCTTGGCGTTGCTGGGCAACTGGCCGTCGGCAATCGAGAACGAGACAGCCCTCAGGTGGTCAGCACACACGCGCATGGCCACGTTGATATCATCTTGCTCCTTCGTGATGGGAGCGTCCTGCTCCTCTTCAAACGTCACATATTTCAGCCCTGTCAACTGCTGCTCAGCCTTGATAATCGGTTGGAAGATATCGGTATCATAGTTGGAGTGCTTGCCCTGAAGCATGCGCACGAGACGCTCGAAGCCCATACCAGTATCGATCACGTTCATGCTCAGCTTCTCGAGCGAGCCGTCTGCCTTACGGTTGAACTGCATAAACACGAGGTTCCAGATCTCAATAACCTGGGGATCGTCCTTGTTCACAAGGTCGCGACCGGAAATACCGCTGGCAGCACGCTGCTCAGGGGTACGCGAGTCAACGTGGATCTCAGAACAGGGACCACAGGGACCCGTATCGCCCATCTCCCAGAAGTTGTCGTGCTTGTTACCGTTGATAATATGATCCTCAGGCACATGCTTGGCCCAATACTGGGCAGCCTCGTCGTCACGGGGGATATTCTCCTCGGGCGAGCCCTCAAACACCGTCACGTAGAGGTCCTCGGGATTCAGCTTCAGCACGTCGACGAGGTACTCCCACGCCATATCGATGGCACCTTCCTTGAAGTAGTCGCCAAACGACCAGTTGCCGAGCATCTCGAACATCGTGTGGTGGTAGGTGTCGTGACCTACTTCCTCCAGGTCGTTGTGCTTACCGCTGACGCGGAGGCACTTCTGGGTATCAGCACGACGACGTGGCTCGGGGTCGCGCGTACCTAATATAATATCTTTCCACTGGTTCATACCAGCGTTGGTAAACATCAGGGTGGGGTCATCCTTGATCACCATCGGTGCGGAGGGCACGATGGCATGCTGCTTCGACTCAAAGAATTTCTTAAACGAGTCGCGAATCTCTTTTGCTGTCATCTTATTTTTATGATTTACGATTTTGCGTGCAAAGGTAGTGAAAATCGAGCGAAATGCAAAATAAATTGCGATTTATTTTCATTTCCGAGATACATCCTACCTTCGGCGAAGCCAATGGTACAAATTTATAATGAAAAAAACAATGATATTTCATTTTTTTTTCGTACCTTTGCACGCAAACTATAGGCCAGGCAATATATGGACGACGAAACAAGAGACGAAGAGATTTTGGAACAGCAGGAGTCGGGGGACCAGAAAGAGGGCCACTCCGACTATAAACCCGTGAACCGCTTCGACGCGGC
>JAEETB010000427.1 GCA_016286575.1 Prevotella sp. | reverse complement strand
CAAATATCGCTGTATAATACTTATTTGCCGATTTTCAGTCTTCATTTTTACTGCCTAACTAGGAAAAAATTTCTCGTGCACTAGAAAGATAATTTTCTTCGCCTGGAGCGCAAAATCCGTCTTTAATATTCGACGGTGCAAAGGTATAATCTTTTCATTGCGGTAAACGAATTTTTTTCGAAAAAAATTATTATTTTTTTGCATGGTTAATTTTAGTGGTCATTATGGTCATTTGTCATTAGGTCATTTTCGCTTTCGGATGGTCAAAATCCGCACTATAAAATAATATATTTATATATTATATTATAGTGAGCAAAATTCAGCTCCAAATCCTTCTTGACCTTCTTGACCTTGACCTTCTTGACCACAATCTTAATTGCTGATTATTTCTGATTATTAGGCGAATAATAAATTCAGCGTGGTCAAAATCCCCATCAAATTTGCCCCCAAACATAAGTTATCCAATGCTCAAAAGCCTATTTCTCTTACAATTTACCCCCTTTTCTTCCGCAAAAATCATTGTTTTCCCCAATAAAAGACTAAATATGTGCCAGAATAATCACTAAAAACAAGTGACACAAAACGGATAATTAAAAATGATAAGATGACTGCAATTGATTTAAGAGCGAATACGATGCAGTTTTTGGATCAGTTTGACAAAGCAGATGCCTCGCTTTGGCAAAAGGTTCTTGATGCCGTAACCTCTATATATAAAGGTGAGGAGGACTCATTGCATGCGAAAAGGGCGCAACAGAAAGCAAAGATTCCCCAAATGGTCGGCATCCTTAACGAGGAGAGCCTTAATGACTGGAAGCGTGAGAAAGAAGAGTATCTGACAGAGAAGTATCTATTTGTCGTGAAAGGCATATAATAATTTCTAAATTAGAAGGAGACAAAAGGGGCTAACCCTTCCGTCTCCTTCTCTTTATTAGAATCGGCATTATGATAAATAGGGAATACGGGGAGGAATTAGAACTGATCCCTATCCTCCAAAACTCGGAATTTTGAGCGTTTGGTGCGAAGTGATTCCAAATCCAGCAAAAATGATGCAGTTGACGGTTCGTTGGCCGGACATGAAGCCAGTGTCTTTCCTATCGGACTGATAATGGCACTCATACCACGATAATGAGAA
Organism: Prevotella sp.; assembly: GCA_016286575.1. GTDB lineage: Bacteria > Bacteroidota > Bacteroidia > Bacteroidales > Bacteroidaceae > Prevotella. The sequence goes on along the minus strand of JAEETB010000427.1, from coordinate 1,284 downwards.
TACGCATCATCGCCAACACGATTGCAAGCAATGAAATAAGCCTGATTCTCAATGGCTCTGGATCGTGTGAGAATATGCCAGGCATTCTGACGGCTCTCTGGCCAGTTGGCTACGGCAACAATCACATCGTATTGCAGTTGGTCGGCATAACGGCTCCAGACGGGAAAACGCAGATCATAGCAAGTCTGTAGCAACAAACGGAATCCCATATATTCTACAATGGTATGCTCCTCGCCCGGTTCGTAGAAACGGTCTTCACCACCATAACGGAACAAATGGTGTTTATCATAATACGAAACGATATCTTTCCTGCCATCAACAAAATAGTGACGATTTTTGTAAATTTTGTTATGAGTTCTGACGGCTAGGCTTCCACAGATGGCACACTGCTGCTGACGGGCGGTAGTTTTCATCCATTCCAACGAGATGCTCGTAGATTCGTCCTCAGCGATATCTGTGGGCTCTGTGGCAAATCCTGTACTCCACATCTCGGGCAGAACATAGAGATCACTCCCAGGCTGCTCAGCCATGAGTTGTTCGGCACGTCGGATATTCTCTGCGGGATTGCCCCATGCGATGTCTAACTGTAAGATTGTAACCTTCATTTGATATAAAAATCTTTCGTTAATTGTTGATACCAAGCACTTCTGACATTGGGTGTATCTTCGATAATTCCTTCTTCGATAACCAATTCGTTTACAGGGTGTTTCCGAAATTCAATCAACTGGCGCTTTGGCTGTTTCTTGGGAGTGGTCTTTACCAGGCAGACGCGTGACAGAAAGAACCCAGAAAGACAGGCGGCAGACTCAATCAGAGAACGGCTCTCGGAAGGAATCACCAGCGAGAGACAGCCATCGTCTTTCAACAGACGGAAGGCTTGATGGATCAGTCCGTCGTAAGTCAGGCTGACCGTATGGCGGGCCATTGTCCGCTGGTCGTCCGGACATTCGAGAGAATCGACGAAATATGGCGGATTGCTGACAATGACATCAAAACATTCAGTGTCATTGAATTTCATCAAATCCTGATGCAAGATTGTAATCCGTTCGGAAAACGGAGAAAGCCGGACATTCTCACGAGCCTGAGCCACTGCCTCAGGATTGATATCGATGCCGATGAGCTCAGATTCAGGGAATCGCTGAGCCATCATCAGGGCGATCAGTCCTGTGCCTGTTCCGATGTCGAGAATGCGGCATTTACCCGATGGTGCTGCGGCCCATGCGCCCAGGAGCGTACCATCGGTCCCTACCTTCATGGCGCACCGCTGCTGGTGGACGATGAACT
>JAEETB010000426.1 GCA_016286575.1 Prevotella sp. | reverse complement strand
AATGATGAGAGTGAAGAGGCTGAAGAGAGCAATGATGCAGACGAAGGCGAAGCCCCCGACCCCTCAAAGATGTCCATAGCTCAGGGCAGCGACATCGTGCCCAAGCGTAAGACGTCGACTATTGTCTGGGACGGAACCATTACGCCCAGTTCGGCTTCGACGGCCTCGGCTCTGATGAAGGAACTACCAGCATTGCCTTCTGCAGAGAAGATGGCTCGCAGCACCATGGAAGAGCGTGATGCCTATACCCAGAAGATTGCAGCTGTGATAACCCGTGCAGAACAGTTGCAGGAAAACGAAAAGGAGTGCTCTGATGCTGAGATGGAAGCCCTGCGACAGAAGTGGGAGAATAAGATTCAGGACATGTTCGGACTGACGAAGGAGGAAATGAATATCCTGAACGACGAGAATGCCCCTGAATCGAAGAAGCAGCCCATACAGGACAAGGTGATGGTCAAGATTTTGGGTGCCGAGGGTGCCGATCGTGCCGAGATGGAGCGTTTCGAGAAGATGAGCGAGAAGGAGCAGGAGGCATATATCAAGGCACATCCCGAATTCACACAGAAGATGATGAAGATGGCTCAGAATGCCGGTAACTTCAGCAAGCAGATGAACCAAATGACAGCCGCTCTTAGTGGTTATGAAGCCAAGATAGGTAAGTTGGCGCAGGATTATGCGAAGTTCCTGGAGCGTGAAGATAACCACAGCTATGCAGGTATTGCGAAGAAGTACAATGGTAAACTGAAGAAGCTGTACGACCAGATTTGCAGTACGGATGACGCTGGGCAGATTGATGACTTCTATGCAGAGGCTGATGAACTGTTGTATAACTATCGTTTGGAGGCTGCCAAAGAGTATCGCGCATCGTTGCAGCGTCAGATTACTGAGGCGAAAAAGTTTGCTGCTGAGTATGCCCGTCTGTCGAAAGAAGTTGTCGACAGCGGCGACCTGCCCGAATGTGCCATTGGCCGTGCCGACCTGAATGCTGTCATCATGGTGGGTAATATTTTGGACGAAGCGTATAAGGAACTGCCTGAACTAGAGGCTTCTCCCGTCTGCAAGGAGACCATCTATGAGTTGCCTAAAGGCTGGGAGTTTGGATTCTGGGAGTGCAGAGGCTTTATCGGTGGCGTGGATGACTTCAAGACGCCAGGTGTCCAGTGGCCGCTATTGGCACAGTCTGAAGAAGGCTATGCTGTTGTGGAAAACGGCAAGTTCCGCAAGATTAGCGAGAACGAGCTGAATACCATCAATAAGAAGGCCGACGCCCGCCAAAAGAAGGGTGCCAATCTGGGCAAGAACCCTCCCTACGGTGTCTATAAGAGCCGCAGTGGAAAACGTACCGTTGAGTATAGTAAGACAGGTGAGATTATCATCGACGGCATGACCACCTATATTCCCAGTGCCTTTACGGCTAAGCCTGACAGTCTGGAGTGGATTATCTTTGATGGAGGCAAAATCGTGAAGTGTACTTATAAGCTCTAAATGAAGCTTCTTCGAAAAACCATCATGCTGTGCTTGCTGCTCGTTTGGGGTAGCGGCACAGCATTTTCCATTAACTACCAAAAGGTGTTTGGTAGCGACTGGTCGCAAGCGGAGCAGTTCATAAGGGAGCATTGTGCAGAATGGAAGCCGATATTTGAGGAGTTCGAGGTGGATGCTGACATCGCCACAGCGATTGTCTTCCCAGAGCTTATTCGCTATAGCCGTTGGCAAGATGCCATTGAGACAGCTGCCGTTAATGGACTTTACATCTCTGGGGGCAAAGAGAAGGCGAATTTCTCCATAGGCCGTTTTCAGATGAAGCCATCGTTTGCCGAAGAAATCGACGAGGAATGGAATAAGTCTAAGCTGTCTCTTGAGTTCAATTTCCTCTTCGACACACGTGATACTTCTGATGCCCGCAGGAATCGCCTGAGGCGTTTAGACACTCTCGAAGGACAATGCCGCTATCTCGCCATCTTTATCCGGTTGATGTATCTGCGTCATCCCCATTTACAGACACTTTCCAAAGAACAGCAGATCCGTTTCCTTGCAACTGCCTATAACCGTGACCATACCGTTTCATGGGAGCAAAACCTCAAGATGCAAAAACAGCGCAATTTCCACACGGACATGATTAAGACCCGTTCCACAAAGACCTATTGCTATTGTGATATTTCTGTCGCTTATTCTCAGAGATGACTGCCGATTTGTGTTACTCCTTGAACACTATCATATCGGCGTCTTGACGAGAAGAATGTGAAAAAGATAGGATTTTAAGAGGAAAATTTGGTGGTTTCGATGAAAGTGTGTAACTTTGCAGCCGTTTAAACTCAAACATATATTGTAGATATGATTAACATTACTTTTCCAGACGGATCTGTTCGTTCGTATGAGCAGGGCGTGACTGGCTATCAGATTGCAGAGAGCATCTC
>JAEETB010000425.1 GCA_016286575.1 Prevotella sp. | reverse complement strand
GACAGACGTGTCACGTCAGTGATGCTACGGCTTACTGTCGGCAGGTTCGTAATCTGTGAACTGTTGATGTTAGTAGAAGCGCCAGTCTTTTCAGCGGCAAATTTCGAAGCCTTACCGCTTACAATGACTTCAGCCAACTCGTTTGCATCCTCAGAGAGCCATACTGACAGATTGTAGGTCTCACCGAGCTGAAGGTTAACACCTTTTACCGTCTTGGGCTGGAATCCAATGTAAGAGATTGTCACATTGTACGGACCTCCAGTACGCATACCCTGGATGGTGAAACGACCAGATGTGTTGGTCACTGCAGCATAGCGGGTACCTGAAGGCTCATGGATGGCCTGAATAGTTGCACCGATGACCTCTTCGCCGTTAGCATCGTCGAGAGTCACCTTACCAGCCAAACTTGATGTAGTTACCTGTGCTAGGGCTGTTAACGTCATCGTTAACAACATAGCAACCAGAAAGAGCAATCTTTTCTGCATAAAATTAGAACTGTTTTAATTAATTATTTGAGGGGGGACGAATCCCTCCATTGTTATTTCGCTGCAAAGATAGAAAATTATTTTGTATTAATGTTATAAAACGGCAACTTTTTTTAAAATTGGTAAAAATAGTTGCGTTATGTTATTTTAGTACGATACCCGTCAGTATGCGTCCAGAGGCTATTCCCAGCTTTCTGGCCGAAAAGAAATCTTCCACGTTATCGTAGGTGCAGATGCCGCTTTCCACGATATTCTCGGTCTTGATACCTGTTGCTTCCAGCTGTAGGCGACAGCATGCAAAGAGGTCTATGTGCCATTTTTCCTGTTTCTGGCTGATCTGTTCCATCGGGTAGCCTGCATCGGCAAAAGCCTCATAGACTTCATCCCCCACCTCGAAGTTCTTCAGTGAGATGCCTGGTCCGATAACAGCCTTCAGCAGTTCCGGCTTTGACTGGTAGGCCATCTGCATCGATGTTACCACTCTGCCAGTGATGTTGGCCATCGTTCCCCGCCAACCGCTGTGCACCACACCTGCGGCATGATGTTCGGGGTCATATATAATAATAGGTATACAATCGGCCGTCGATACCCCTATACAGATATGCTTGATGTTCGTGATCAGTGCGTCGATACCTTCCAGTACCTGTTTGCGGATCTCTTCCGATAACAGGAAGAAGGTATTTCCTATCTGGGAAACACCAGTGTCGTGAACCTGATGGGGCATTACCAGATGGTCCTCCGCCACAGCTAACTCTTTGCAGAGCAACCTGCGGTTCTTGGCGATTGCTTCCGGCTCGTCACCACAAAAAAGGTTCACGTTCAACTCGCCATAGTTCCCTTGGCTATAGCCCCCGTGGCGTGTCGTGCTGAATGCCGTCACACCCTCGGCGATATGGTAGTAATGTAGTTTTGGGGTCATTCCGGCTCTTCCAGATATTCTATATCATCCAGGTCCTCGATGTCATCCAGATCGTCTATCTCTACGTACTCGATATCCTCGTCTTCACCCTCGTCGGCCAGTTCCTGAGCGAAACGGCTCATATCCTTATCGCGGTGTACGAGTGTATCCTCTGAGGTGATGACGGCGAGTTTGTTGCTCTCGGCATTCAACTCGCGCCAAAGCACATCCTTCAGTTCCTCAAGTCCAAAGTTGGTGACGGCAGAGATGAATACTACGGGAAGATCACCAGGCAACGTCTCGCGTAACATCTCGATAAGCTCTTCGTCGAGCAGATCGCATTTGGTTACTGCCAGCACACGGTGCTTGTCGAGCATCTCTGGGTTGAATTGCTTCAGTTCGTTCAGCAGGATTTCATACTCCCGTTTGATGTCGTCTGTATCGCCTGGAACCATAAAGAGCAGCAGTGAGTTACGCTCAATATGGCGCAGAAAGCGCAGTCCGAGACCCTTGCCCTCAGAGGCACCCTCGATGATACCTGGGATATCAGCCATCACAAACGATTTGCCGTCGCGATAGCCCACAATGCCCAACGAGGGCTCCATCGTGGTAAAGGGATAGTTGGCGATTTTCGGACGTGCATTCGAGAGCGCAGAAACCAGTGTCGACTTGCCTGCATTAGGAAAGCCTACGAGACCGACATCTGCCAAGAGTTTCAGCTCGAGGATGATGGTCATCTCCTGCATCGGCTCACCTGGTTGCGCATAGCGAGGGGCCTGGTTGGTGGCTGTGCGGAACTGGAAATTACCAAGTCCGCCGCGTCCACCCTTCAGCAGCAGAACCTCCTGTCCGTCGTAGGTTACGTCACAGACGTACTTGCCCGTCTCGGCATTGTAGACTACCGTTCCACAGGGCACGTCGATATACACGTCCTTACCGTCGGTACCGTGACATTTGTCCCGTCCACCGTTGCCACCATGCTCCGCAAAGATGTGACGCTCGTACTTCAGGTGCAGCAATGTCCAGTAGTTATGATT
>JAEETB010000424.1 GCA_016286575.1 Prevotella sp. | reverse complement strand
AATGACCAAGATTGAAGTTGAAAAGCTGGCTTGTATGAAGGCTGAGAGAGATGCCATGAGGCTGACCATCCGCAATCAGGAATATGAGATCCAGGAGAAGTGTAAGGAGCTGGATGAGACCAAGGATACGCTCAGGGAGATGGTAAAGCGTCTAGGCGAGACCCGCGACCTGCTGCACTCTTCTTTACAGTTACAGGCTTATCATAAGGATGTTGCAGATGGCTGTGTAGACATGATCCGTGAGTTCCTGTTTAAGTGGCTGACGAAGCAGAATCAGATGAAAATGAAGAAGATGCTCCAGTTCCACCAGATGGAAGGCCAGCTGCGGTTGATGCTTGGGGTGCTCAATTATATCCTCTTCGGCAAGGAGTATAGCTCTCGGGATGAGGTGGAGAAGACGCATTTTGACGTCATCTGCAAGAAGATCGACGAGGATGCCATCACACTGCCCGCTCACTCGATGATGGTGCAGCTCGTGGTTAAGTACGGATTGTTCCAAAAGATCAAAGACCAGATTAAAGATTAAACTTGAAACATTAAACATTAAAAATTAAACATTAAACATTCTTGGCAAAGCCAAGCGGCAGAGCCGAGCGAAAGATTAAACATTAAATAATGACAGGAAGACAATTGAATTTTGCAGAGCAGGCGGTACAGGTGCTGACGCTCGAAGAGCTCGAAAGGAGCTATCATGAGAATCTGCCTACGGGCGATCCCGTGGGAGGAATCTATCACTTCGCACTGATTCAACAGGTGTTGGAGATCTTTGAGAAACGTGGATTGAAACCCGTTGTTCAAGAAATCTTCGCTGCTGCGAATCGTGATTCTAAGCGACCTGGTGTGACACTGCTTCCACAGTTGGAAGAGAAGTATGGCGAAAGGTCTATCGAGGCTCACCTTTTAAGACGTGTGTATGCGAACATTGAGATTCGCAGTGATGAGACTGATGACATTGTGACTTGTCTGGCTGTAGCCTACCATCAAAAAGGTTCGCAGTTCGGTATTGGTCCCATGGTTAAGGTGTGTCATAACCAGACAATCCTCGGGGCGCAGGATGTAGTCAGCAATTACACTTGCTATGGTGGTCAGAGCCGCAAGGACAAGTTCACTTTGGAGATGATGATGGCGAGGGCTGAGCAGTGGGCTGATGACTATGAGCCTTATCAGAAGGTTCGCCGTGAGCGCATGGCTGCGTTGAGAAATGCGGAGTTTACGCGTGCCGATATGCTGAAGCTGATTGGTGTCCTCGTGGAAAAGCGCATCTTGCACGATACGAATAATGATGCTCTCCGTATATCTCAGCCTTATCCGCTGAATTCCTCTCAGATCAATGAGACTTCGGAGCAGCTGATCTCCATGATGAATGGGAATCAACCTCAGAATTATTGGGATGCCTATCAGCAGCTGAATACTGTCTTGAAACCGGGTCGCATGGATATTCCGCAAGTTCTGCCGCAATCGTTGGCACTTTTCGAGACTATGTACGAGAACATTAAACATTAAGAATTAAACATTAAACATTGGTAGAATGGAAAAGTTATCAGAAACAGAGATTGAGAAAATCGTTGAGGATGTGCTGACTTCTCCTTGTAACATGATAAAAATGTTGCTGAAATATGAGAAAAGGGCTACGTACCAGATAGATCATGGCTGTTTACATCTTGATTTTGATGACAGGGTGAATTCGCCGTGGAATGATGACATCATCAGGATGTTACCGCTTGGGTTCCCTGTAACGGCAACAAGCTGGAAGGGTGTTATTTATGTTCACTGTTTAGGTGGGAATTCTATAGACTGCGATGGCATGGGCACTCACGAGATACTGAGAATGATCATGGCTAATTTCGCAGATGTAGCTGAAGCAAAGAAAAGATTAAAAACAGAATAACAATGAAAAAGTACATTGAAATTCCAGCAGAGGCGCTGGAAAACTTAGAGAATGGTAAGTATGTAGAGGGTTCTCTGCATAAGTGCAAACAGACTGGCAAGATTGTGTTCCGTGCCTACAACCGTATTAGCCGGAAAAAGAAGGATCGTATCATCCGCCAGTTGGAGAATGGATGGTTGAAGGAGAGCGCAACACGTATCAAGTTCTATAACTCAGTGAAGAAGGATCTTGGTTTCCGACTGGTGAATGTGGCGATGCATCGCGACCTGCAGGATGCCATGGGGGCGCTGGAGGTGGAAGAGCTGCTGGATCGCATTTGACATTAAACATTAAACATTAAACATTAAATAATGGAATTATTAGTAACAATAGTAGAGGTGGGCGCATACTCTGAGCGCCAGTATCAGCGACAGGATAATACAATGGAGTATTTCAAAAGTCGTGGTTTTGTCCTCAAAAGAGGTGGTGATATTATCTATGGTGAACTGACGGGCGAGGCTGCATCGAAGAATCGCGATACGCAGTATTATCAGA
>JAEETB010000066.1 GCA_016286575.1 Prevotella sp. | reverse complement strand
GCAAAGTAGCACTTATTTCGGGGAAAATGCGTACCTTTGTCCCCCAAATTAATATAATATATATAATAAGGTATATGGAAGAGAAGAAAAACAAGTTCATGTCGGTGGTTTACCAGTTGTACAGCATTGCTGATGGAGAGAAGAATCTGGAAGAGCAGACTGGTGACGAACGCCCATTTGAGTTTATCACAGGTTTCAGTATTGCCCTGGATGCCTTCGAACAGCAGGTTATGAAGCTGGAAAAGGGTTCCAAATTCGATTTTGTCCTGCAGCCTTCTGAGGCTTTTGGAGATTTTGAGCCCGAGGGTGTACACAAGTTGAGTCGCGATGTTTTCATGATCAACGGTCATTTCGACCACGAGAATATCTTCGAGGGCGCAGTTATCACCCTGATGGATAATGAAGACCACCAGTTCATGGCAAAAGTCAAGAAGATCGAGGAAGACGGTGTCACCATCGACACTAACCACCCTCTCGCAGGTAAGACCCTGAACTTCACAGGAACAGTCATCGAGAATCGCGACGCCACTGATGAAGAGATACAGCACTTGATCAAGCATCTGACAGGTGGCTGCGGACACCATCATGGCGGCTGTAACTGTGACGACTGCCAGAAAGAAGGCTGCGAAGGCCATCATCACCACGACGACGGTTGTGGCTGCGGACATTGTCATTAAAGATTGAACATTAAAGATTGAACATTGAATACATTTGGTAACATATTCAGGCTGACCACGTTTGGCGAAAGCCACGGAGAGGCTATCGGAGGTGTCATCGACGGCATGCCCGCAGGCATTGACATTGACCTGGATTTTATTCAGAGCGAGCTCAACCGCCGTCGCCCAGGACAGAGCAAGATTACCACGTCGCGCCAAGAAGCCGATCAAGTGGAACTATTGAGTGGTGTCTTCGAAGGAAAATCCACGGGATGCCCCATCGGCTTTATGGTACGGAATACCAACCAGCACTCTCAGGACTATGAGAATATGCGCAACTTGTTCCGTCCCTCACATGCCGACTTTACCTATCAGCAGAAATACGGTATACGCGACCATCGTGGTGGTGGACGTTCCTCGGCCCGAATCACCATCAGCCGCTGTGTGGGTGGTGCATTAGCGAAACTGGTACTCAAGCAGTTAGGCATCAGTATTCACGCCTACACATCGCAGGTTGGCGATATTGCCCTTGAGCGCGATTACCATCTGTACGACCTCTCAAAGACAGAAACCAATGCCGTGCGCTGTCCTGATGAGGAAAAGGCAGCCCAGATGGAGGAACTCATCAGTAGGATGAAAGCTGAAGGCGATACGATTGGCGGTATCATCACCTGCGTTGTCAAAGGTTGTCCTGCAGGACTTGGCGAGCCTGAATTCGGCAAACTCCATGCAGTTTTGGGCGCAGCCGTCCTCAGTATCAATGCCGTGAAAGGCTTTGAGTACGGTGAAGGTTTCAATGGTGTCACGGCCCGAGGGTCTGAACAGAACGATGTCTTCCGCTCCATCAACGGCACTATTACCACTGCCACAAACCATAGTGGAGGCATTCAAGGAGGCATCTCCAACGGACAGGACATTTACTTCCGCGTCGCCTTCAAGCCTGTAGCCACCATCCTGTCCGAACAAGAAACCGTTGATATGGAGGGGAACCCTACCCGATTCACGGCCAAAGGGCGCCACGATCCCTGTGTTCTGCCTCGTGCCGTACCTGTAGTGGAAGCCATGACTGCAATGACGATTTTGGACTATTATCTTGTTAATAAATTGTTAAAATGATAACAAATGTATACATTTTGCAAAAAAAGTAGGAGATTTTTTGGAGTTTAGTCGAATAAGTATTATATTTGCAATCGCATTGGCGGGTTTGTGAAAATCCCAATATGCTTTAGTTAAGTCTAGTTTAGTTTTTGTGTTGGTTGGGGGCTACCGATTGGTAGCCCCCAAATTTTTTATGAAAGTACACCGATAATCTCCTGAACGGAATGGCACCCATGGGCATCGAGCCACTCGTTGATGCCATCACGCACCTTAATACTGATCGTGGGATCGAGGAAGTTGGCAGTGCCTATCTCGATGGCAGTGGCGCCTGCCATCAGGAACTCGATGGCGTCCTTGGCTGAACAGATGCCTCCCAAGCCAATTACGGGAATCTTGACGGCCTTGGCCACCTGATAAACCATACGTAGGGCTACAGGCTTCACAGCTGGTCCGGAAAGGCCGCCTGTACCTATAGACAGGACTTTCTTACGTTTCTCAATATCGATGGCCATACCCATCAGGGTGTTGATGAGTGAGACACTGTCAGCACCTTCGGCCTCTACGGCACGAGCAATCTCCGTGATATCCGTCACATTCGGAGAGAGTTTGACAATCAGCGTCTTATGATAACGCTCACGAACAGCTTTCACAACACTCGAGGCTCCTGCACAGGTGACGCCAAAAGCCATACCGCCATCCTTCACATTGGGACAGGAGATATTCAGTTCGATGGCAGGAATATTTTCGAGCGCATCGACACGGGCTGCACACTCTGCATAGTCGTCAGGAGAGGAACCGCTGACATTGACAATCATATTGGTATCGATGTCTTTGATCTGTGGATAAATATGCTCACAGAAGTAATCGACCCCCTTGTTCTGGAGGCCCACACAGTTAAGCATGCCTGAAGCCGTCTCTGCCATACGGGGATAGTCATTGCCTTCACGAGGACGAAGCGTCGTACCTTTTACGATGATGCCCCCAATACCGTCGAGAGGCATGAGGTCAGCAAACTCCAGTCCATAACCGAAAGTACCTGATGCCGTCATCACGGGATTCTTCAGCCTTAAATCAGATATATTTACACTTAAACTTGCCATAACAATTTCCGAATATTAAACACTGGACCATCCTTACAAACACAGAGATTGCCCTCAGTGGTCTTCTCCACGCAACAGAGACAGGCGCCCAGACCACAGGCCATCAAATTCTCAAGCGAAACCTCACACTCCACATCGGTCTTGCGGGCAAATGCTGCTACAGCCTTCATCATCGGCGTAGGGCCACAGGTGGCTATGCGAGTAAACTGTTCTGTCTGAAGCAGGGAGTGATTGGTAACAAAGCCTTTTTCACCTTCAGAGCCGTCCTCCGTCGTCACACACACGCGTCCGTACCTTTTAAATATATCAAGCATCAGCAAATCATTCGAGGTCCGTGCGCCTAAGAGAAACGTAGGTTCCATACCTTTTTTAGCCATCTCAGCTCCCATATAGAGCAGAGGCGCCACACCTACACCACCACCAACGAGCAAAATCTTCTCGTCGCCGGACACTGGCATGCTAAAGCCGTTACCCAAGGGCAGGAGGCAGTTAAGCATATCACCAGACTGCAACTGAGCAAGTCGTTTAGTGCCGTCGCCCACAGCGGCCACCAAGAGCCACAACTCATTGAGCTCTCGATCTACGAAATTGATGGAAATAGGACGGCGCAAGAAAGTTGAGGGAGAACCGTCAACTCGGATTTCAACAAACTGCCCTGGCAACATTTCAGGCAATGGTTGGTCGTCAGTGAGCTTAATCAGCACATAACGCTGATGGATTTGCTCCACAGACTTGACCTTGAGGTCGAGCAAATATTTCTTCATAAATGTTGTACCTTTGTATTTGAGCGCAAAGGTACAACATTTATTTGAAACCACAAAATTTTATTTCTTCGCAGGTACGAAAGTATCCCAAGTCTGATCGTCGTAGAACACTCGGATCTCAATAACCTTACGCTGTGGTTTGTCAATGAATTTTACCTCTTCTCGAACAATTTCTGGTCGTGTAGTTTTTACACTATTGGAATTCAAGTATTGCGAAGAGACATTCAGGGGAGTAGGAGAGGCTGGTTGATCAAAATCGAGCATCGGCGAACTCAAGTGTTTAGTCTCAGAAGGAGTCGATTCTGGGCTGTCAGGAGTATCAAGATCAGCTCGATACATATCGCCTGAACCAAACATCAACCAATCGGTATTGATGTTAGGAATTTTCTTTTTAATGGACTCCACGATGTTAAGGGTAGGGCGGGTACGGTCATTAAAGATGCTACTCAAGGTAGCGGCACCCACACCGATATAGTCAGCGAAGACCTGTTGAGTCATGTGCTGAGACTCCATAATCTGTCTAATTCGATCTTTCATTTTCTTATCGTATGTGTTTAAAGGGTATTTTCACCCGTTTTTCTTTCAGTTTACAAAGGTAAAACAAAAAAATGAGATACGCAACAAATGTAGAGAGAATTTAAGAATTTATAATTTTAGTTTGCAATTCAATATTTAAAAAGTAAAAGTATACAAATGCGAATATTCGCGTTTATGATTACAAATTTAAATTTAGATAACAAAACCTTTACAAATGATTATTTGAATGCATTTGACGTAACTAACTGGGTATAAAATAGGTATTTAGAAGATTACATCTCAAATATGCCGATATATACATGATTGTTTATGTAAATCATTATATTTTTGGCTGTAAAATGGTGTACTTTCTTATAAATGATTGGTTTTTAGCTGTTTATGAGCATGAATTACGTATTGTATATTTATGAGTATAGAAAGCGAAATTGAGAAATATAGAAATTGAAAATTAAATTCACTATTTTTAATCATGCCTGTGCAGTTGTAAATTCAGACTTCAAAACATAATTGTTTGTATTTTTTTTGTTTATGTTTGGATATCAAAATTAAGAAAATAAAATCTTAAAGAAAGTGAAAACAAAATTAAGGGTTTCCAAATTCCATCAATTTTCCCATTTTTCGCGTATTCTGTACGACGGGAAAGAATTCTGAAAATACGCAAGTTTTAGAGGGTTAGAAATAGCGCAAAACTACTGATATATGGGCATTTAGCGCTAAAAAAAGCGCTCCTGAAAAGCGCTGTTTTTAGAAATTCTAGCTATAAAAAAGGGGCGGAATCAGTGCAAAATGTAAAAAATCAGTTCCTTCATCAGTTCTCCTGGAGGGGTATTTGGGTTATCCAGACCCTTACTTTTCGCATCAATCTCACGTATCTTGGAAATAATCTGCATCACTTTCATTGCAGAGTAGTTTCGCATACCATTCATATACTCCTTCCCAGACCATGCATTTCGTAATTCCAGCCATTCTGCAACGCTTTCCTGGCTCTTATTATTGGGAGCATAATAGGCTATCATCAGATTCTGGAAGTAATTAAAGAGCAACGGGAGAAACGAGTATATACTACCAGCCTTTGGATTATCGTCAAAATATTTGATTATCTGATTAGCTTTGAAGATATTTCGATTGACAATAGCATCACGCAATTCATATCCATTGAACTCCTTGCTCACTCCGATCTGGTCCTCCACGATCTGAGGAGTCACTCTCCTATCCTTCTCAGGCAACGATAAGATCACCTTGTCGAGCTCACTTGTCAGACGACTCAGGTCGGCACCAATATTCTCAGCGATCATCTGCATCGATTTGGGATCGATGGCCACCTCACGGGCCTTCAGATACTTCTCAATGAAGCCTGGCAGCTCTCTATCCTTCAGTTTATTGCTCTCAAAAAGCACGCCAGCAGCCTGGATATTCTTCACCATTTCCTTTTTCCGACCATCAATTTTGGCGTTTTTCAGGCACATCACGAGGATGGTTGAGTTCATGGGCGCTTTGATATACTTCTCCAAAGCCTCTGTATTCTTGATATTCTGCGCTTCTTTCACGATGATCACCTGATATTCTGACATCATGGGATAGCGACGTGCAGCATCCGCTATCTGGGCAGCCGTCACATCAGATCCGAAGAGAATAGACTGGTTAAAATCACGTTCCTCTGGCTGTAATACATGCTCTGCGATATAGTCGGCTATCTTATCGATATAATAAGGTTCATCTCCCACCAGATAGTAAAGGGGGACGAACTTCCGCTCCTGCAGATCGTGCATAATGCTCTGAAAAGTGATATTTTTAGCCTCAGCCATGATGTTTATTCGAATAAAATGTGTAACTTTGCTGCAAAGTTACAAAAATGTATCGATTAAACCTACCTCCATACCCTATAAAAGTTGTTGAGAGGGACAAAAAACAACTGATTTTCGACTTTTTGCGTCGAAAATACGTGGCGCTGACTCCCGAAGAGTGGGTGCGCCAGCACTTTGTACATTTTCTGATTGAGCATAAAGGATACCCCAAGGGGCTTATGGGCAACGAGATTGAACTTCGGATTGGAGAAAAGCGGCTCCGCTGCGACACCATATTATATAATAAGGAGACACAGCCAAGGATGATTATCGAATACAAAGCCCCTACTATACAATTACAGCAGAAGACGTTCGACCAGATATCGGTCTACAATCTTCTGCTGAAAGTGGATTATCTGATAGTGAGCAACGGACTCCAGCACTACTGTTGTAAGATGGATTATCCCAACCAAAAATATAAGTTTCTGGAAGAGATTCCGGACTACCAAATTTTATAACATCACTACTTATACCATGTCGTTGGCATCGGTAACCTTCTTAGAGGATGCCGACTTACGAATGGCGCGCTTGCGAGTAGTTTTCTTCTCCTCTGTGCCTGTCACCTTGTCGATCTTAACACCTGCCAGTTCCGGATCAATCATGATACGACCACAGTACTCGCAAACGATAATCTTCTTGTGCATCTTAATATCGAGCTGACGCTGGGGTGGAATCTTGTTGAAGCAACCGCCACAGGCATCACGCTGCACATAGACAATACCCAGGCCATTGCGGGCGTTTTTACGGATACGCTTAAAAGATGTGAGCAGACGGCTCTCGATCTTCGACTCGAGATCCTTCACCTTCTCCTTCAACTTCTCCTCCTCAGCACGCGTCTCAGTCATGATTTCCTCGAGCTCACTACGCTTCACCTCCAGGTCACCCTGACGTTCCTTGATGGTTTCCTCGTTCAGTGCCATCTCGTTCTGCTTCTCCTGAATACGGGTGTTAGCCTCACGGATCTTCTTGTTGCAGAGCTCAATCTCCAAGGTCTGGAACTCAATCTCCTTGCTCAAAGTGTCATACTCACGGTTGTTCTTCACCTCGTCGAGCTGACTCTTATAACGTGCCACACTGGCCTCAGCATCAGCAATCTCACCTTTCTTCTGCGAAACAGCTTTCTGGAACTCGCTGATGTCATTCTTGATTTTCTCAACACGTGTTGTCAGACCTTCAATCTCATCTTCAAGGTCCTGTACCTCAAGAGGAAGTTCACCTCTTAATGCACGTTTCTCGTCGATAGCTGAGAGGGCAGTCTGAAGCTGATAAAGGGTCTTCAGTTTCTCTTCAACTGACAAGTCTGTAGGATCTTTTTTTGCCATAATTTAATTTACAATTTACGAATTTACTATTTACAATTTAATTAAATATACAATATTGGATTTGTATTCGTTTCTGCGATATAAGTTTTCACTTCAGGACAGTTCTCACGGATAATCTCCTCAAAGACCTCTGCCGTGAACTGCTCACTCTGATAGTGGCCGATGACGCAGATCTGGATTTTCTGCTCATAGCCGAAATACTGGTGATAGTGCATCTCACCAGTGATAAAGGCATCGGCACCAGCTTTCAGGGCTTCGTCAAGCAGGAAATCGCCCGCCCCGCCACAGATAGCCACCTTACGAACAGGACGGCGCAGTAACTCATTGCACATGGCACACTCGACGCCAAAGGCCTTTTTCACAGCCAGCACAAAATCATCTGCAGCCATGGGGTCAGTCAGCAAACCTGTCACGCCACTACCAGCCTCGATACCATCGACCTGCTTTGAGGCAAAGAACTCAATATCACTCAGGCCCAGTTTCTCAGCGATACGGAAATTCACCCCACCCTTCGCATTATCCATGTTCGTATGCATGGAGACGACACAGAGATGGTTTTCGATCACTTTCATCACCGTTCGCTGCACATCAGTCAAATCACTGATGGTCTTCAATCCACGGAAGAGTAGCGGATGATGGGATACAATGAGATTGCACCCCTTTCTGACGGCCTCGTCGACAATACGCTCGTTGACGTCCAAACACAATAATGCCCCTGAAACCTCCGTCTCTGTCAGTCCTACTTGCAAGCCAGCATTGTCCCAGCTTTCCTGCAAGGGCAGAGGCGCGAAACGTTCAAGGGCGCTCAGCACTTCTTTTATTTTCACGCTGCAAAATTACAAAGAAAAGCCGAGACATCGCCTCGGCCCACCTATTTATTAAGGGTTTTTAACTTTTTACCAGTCGCTCAGCGTTGCCTGTGCCTCTACCCTCGCCTCTGTCGCGTCGTCCAATTCTGGGAAGAAGTCCATCAGCGTCAGTTTCTCAATCTCATCCACAGTGCATACAGCATCTTCCATCAGCTGTTTCTTACCCTCGTTACGATAGACAAATCCAATAGCCTTCTCCTTGCCCTGACGACAAAGAATGACCTTGAAAAAAGCGTCAGGTACCCACACCTGATTCTTGCCAATCGTCTTCTGCTGCGCTTTCTCCGAGAAGATAGGTCCGCAGACGATATCAATGGCACCGTAACGCTGCGCCCATTCACGGCAGAGAATCTCCAAATCGTTCCACTCATACTTGTTCAACCCATGGTTCTGCGGACAGATATTAGTGAAAAGGAAAGTCTCGCGCATTGCCTCCTCATCCCACTTATTGTCACCTGCAGGACACATATGTCCACGGTCGTAACGCGAGTTATAATAGTCATTGTTCGTCGCTCGCTTACCAACGATGTCTGAGTCCTCTGTAAAAACCTGCATATTACGCTTGGCCGTACCCCTCGTGTGTCTGTCAGTCAAGTGCCACGCCACCCAGTTAGGCGTCTTCGACTTGCTATTATACGACGTAGTATAGCCTTTCCTGTACAGAATCTGCTCAGGACGGTCTGTCAACGGCGCAGGAATCTCGTACATCCTCACAATCTTAGCCTTCTCACTGCGGATCTTCTCGTTACGAGCCTTCTTCTGCTCAGCCTGTTGGCTCTGAGTTGCTTCATAGAGCCCATCAGTCACCTGGGCATTAACCTCGCTCTGTCGGCCCTTGCATGACAGCACCACCATCATCAGAGCCCATATCCATACCAAATTCTTATTCATAACTGCCGCAAAGATAGTGCAAATCAATTGAAATGCAAAATAAAAAACGATTTATTTTCATCTGAACGTTGGAGTTTCAGCCTTTTTTTCGTAACTTTGCGCCCAAAGAATATCATAAAGACGTAAAAACCTGAAGATATGAACTTCTTAGAAGAGAAAATCCTGAGCGACGGCACTATCAAAGCCGGCAACATCCTGAAGATCGACAACTTTCTGAACCATCAGATCGATATCGATATCATGCGACAGATCGCCTATGAGCTGAAACGACGTTTCAAAGGTGTGACCATCAACAAAGTCCTGACAATCGAAGCCAGCGGCATCGCTATCGCCACCATGCTCGGCAATCTATACGACGTGCCTGTGGTCTTTGCCAAGAAGAGTGAGACTGCCAACAGTACTGACGACAAATATATATCGCAGGCCTACTCCTTTACCCACAAAAAGACCAACAAGGTGTTTGTCTCCAAGCCCTATCTACATACCACTGACCGCGTACTCGTGGTCGATGACTTCATGGCCGACGGTGAGGCTGTCCACGCCCTTATCGACCTGGTTCACCAAGCAGGAGGTGAAGTTGTAGGCATCGGCATCGCGGTGGAGAAGGGACAGCAGAAGGGTGGCCGTATGCTGCGCGAGGAAGGCTATCGTCTAGAGTCTATCGCAATTATCGAGGAGATG
Source organism: Prevotella sp. (assembly GCA_016286575.1). Classification (GTDB taxonomy): domain Bacteria; phylum Bacteroidota; class Bacteroidia; order Bacteroidales; family Bacteroidaceae; genus Prevotella. The sequence goes on along the minus strand of JAEETB010000066.1, from coordinate 2,588 downwards.
GATTGTGAGACGCAGTCCATCCGATTCCGTGAACAGCCAGCCCAAGAACTCACTAATACACTCTTGGTACTCAAGTCGTAAAATCAGCCTATAAGTTTGCCGTATTGATCGAAGAGAATACGGTCGGAGAGATAGATGATGATGGTAAGTGCGAGGATGGATACAGAGACGCATGCCACAGCCATCAGGAGCATAACCACAAAAGCATTGATAGGCGAAAGCCCACCCATCAGCAAGCCAACGAGCAACAAAGGCATGGAGGTAAGAGCCAGCACCCGCAGATTAGCGACTGAGGGCGAGATAACAGCTACCAGTGCTCGACAGAGGAAGGGGCGCAGGGCCTTGAAATGAGTAGCTCCATTACCACGCAGGAACTCATACTGCTGTTCATCGGCCTTGAGGGCAGAGAGGTAGGTACTCAGGCCACGGATGGTCATGGCAGTGGCATGCCCCATCAACAAAGCCGTGACGGGCACAAACCAATGGGGATCGGACACCCTGACGGGCAGCACAAGCACTAACAACCACAGAGCCACGAAAGCAACACTCACCAAAAGACCACCACCGACAGCTGGTAACAGGCGCAGACCACTCAGACGGCAACGCTTAAGCACCAGCCACCCTGAACCAAATGCTATCGCTACCATCCACACGATGAGCAGCCAAGGACTGTCGACCTTGTAGAGAGCCCATACGACAAGACAGAGTACTAAGAGCTGAACACCCATTTGGGCCACAGACAAAAAGAACGTGCGGAGCATCTTGCGCTCCAGCAGATATAGCGCCCCCGCAGGTATCAGCAGCAGGAGTAGTCCGAGAATCGTATGCAGTATCATTCGTGTATCCATATTCTAAAGTCTATTGAGATTGATGACCTGGTCAGCATAATCGATGATCTGAGGTTTACGGCTGGCAATAAGGACTGTCTTGCCTCCGGCAGCCTCACGGCGCAGCAGTTCGAGCATGCGTAACGTCAGGTCGGAAGGGAGGAAGGCGGCAGGCTCGTCGGCAATGATAATGGATCTCTCGCCCCCCTCACTGAGCGTCTTTTCTGCCAAATGGAAAATCTCCTCTGGCGTCATGGGCTCTGGCTGTTCTTCCAAGCAAGAATGGGGCAACGGCATATTCCAAACGGCATATTCTTCAGCCTCACTCTCTGGCCACGAAGGCTCATATAGCTGATGGGCCAGCAATCTCGTCTCCTGAGGGAGATAGACCATCAGACTACGGAAAGTCGGTGCAGAGTCTATCGTCAGCAGTTCGCCATCGACACTCACAAAGCCTTCCGCAACAGGCTGAAAGCCCATCAGCGTGCGTAGAAGTGTGGTCTTCCCCACCCCTTCTTCACCCGTGATACAGGTAATCTGACCGTCCTTTGCCATAAAGGACAATCCTTCTGCCAGCGTCTTCCCGCCGATGGTTATCGTTGCGTTTTTAACCTCTAACATCGTCTTTGTTTCTGCAAAAGTACAAAAAAAACTCTATTCAACATCAGATTTTGTGCTTTTTTTCGTACCTTTGCGGCAAAAATATGAGTTTCGACAATAAACAGCAATCATCCCGATGGCGTCTGCCAGCAGAATGGGAGCCGCAATGGGGCGTACAGTTGACATGGCCACATGCTGGTACAGACTGGGCACCGATGCTTGATGAGATCACTGCCACCTACAAAGAAATGGCCAGTGAAATCGCCAAGCGTGAGAACCTCATGGTTGTTTCCGAAACGCAGCCCAACATTCCATGTTCCATGCTCCATGTTCCATGTCCATCGAACGATACCTGGGCGCGCGATCATGGCTTTATCACACTCATCGACGATGAAGGGCAAGCCCGTCTGCTCGATTACTGTTTTAACGGCTGGGGCGAGAAATTCCCTGCCGAACTCGACAATGCCATCAACCGCCGACTCTATGAGGAGGAAAAGGTGAAGGGCGAATATACGGACTGTCTGGACTTCGTGCTCGAAGGCGGCTCCATCGAGAGCGACGGCAAAGGTACTGTGTTCACCACGACTGGTTGTCTGTTGGCACCCCATCGTAACCAACCCATGACCCAGACAGACATTGAAGAGCGGCTGAAGCACGATCTTTATGCAGAGCGCATCGTCTGGATCGATTACGGCCATCTGACAGGCGATGATACTGACGGACATATCGACACCTTGGTGCGTATCTGTCCTGACGATACTATATTATATGCAGGTTGCGAGGATCCTGATGACGAGCATTATGAGGACCTGCAGCTTATGAAAGCGCAACTGGCGACCTTCAGGACCCTCGAAGGCAAGCCCTATCGACTGATGGAGCTGCCCATGCCAAGGGCCATCTACGATAAAGACGGTTACCGGTTGCCTGCCACCTATGCCAATTTCCTCGTCATCAATGGTGCCGTGCTCTGTCCGACCTATGACCAGCCCAATCTTGATGCTGTGGCGCTGCGACTGATCGGCGAGGCTTTCCCAGATAGGGAGATTGTCGGTATCGACTGTAGAAGTGTCATCAGACAGCATGGATCGCTGCACTGCTGCACCATGCAATTCCCAAGCATATGAATGAACTCAGAATAGGATTCCTGCAGCAGCACAACAC
>JAEETB010000065.1 GCA_016286575.1 Prevotella sp. | reverse complement strand
GGGCATTGATGAACGTGGTGTTCTCACGACGCTCAGCGCGCAGCTTCTCGATGTCGATCTGACACATCTGGATCTGTGGCTGCAGGGAGAAACGGTCGCCTTCGACGAGCAACTTACCATTCTCGAACAGCATCGCGTTACCTCCATAGACCACATCCTGAGTAGACTCACCGAAACCACTGCTGGCATAGACATAGCCACTGATGGTACGGGCACTCTGCTGGGCCAAGAGCGACTTCAGATAAGCGTGCTTGCCAATGAGCTCGTCGCTTGCAGAGAGGTTGAAGATGATATCAGCTCCTGCCAAGGCCAGATTGTTGCTGGGAGGAATGGGTGCCCAAACATCCTCGCAGATCTCGACACCAAACTTCATGCCATCACCCGTCACAAACAGCTGGGGTTCGGCACTGACATGGATGGTGCTGCCTGCAAAGAAGATATCTGCCGGATTCAGGTCCTGGGCAGAGGCAAACCAACGCTTCTCATAGAACTCACCATAGTTGGGCAGATAGGTCTTGGGGACGATTCCCATGATGCTACCACCTTGAATGATGACTGCGCAATTATAAAGTAAACCGTTGATTATTAATGGTGTACCAACAATAGACACAACATCAAGCTTACGTGTGAAGTCGAGCAGCATGATGACAGCTTCTTCTGCACGGTCGAGCAGTATCTGCTCACGGAACAGATCCTGACAGGTATAACCCGTCAGACAGAGCTCTGGGAAGACAATCACCTCTATGCCACGACCCTCTGCCTGAGCGATGATACTCTCTATCTGTTGTACGTTGTACTCCACATCGGCTACTTTCACCGTGGGAACGGCTGCAGCCACATTAACAAATCCGTATTTCATTGCTTGTTTGGTTTATTTGGGGGCAAAGGTAAACAAAAAAGCCCGAACTACCAAACGTTCGGGCTTTTTTCTTACAGAATGCTGTCGTGAGACTACTGAGCAGAACCACCAACCAAATCGAGCAGCTCGTTCGTAATCGCCTGCTGACGACCCTTGTTATACTGCAGACTGAGCTCGCGCAACAGCTCGTCGGCATTATCCGTCGCCGTCTGCATAGCCACCATTCGGGCAGCATGCTCAGAGGCATTGTTGTCGAGCAGAGCCGTATAGAACATCAGATGAGCCATCTTCGGCAAGAGCTCCGTGAGCACGGTGTTCATGTCGGGCTCGACGATGAAGTTGTCGTTGAGCGGCTTCACCTTCTCCTCCTGACGCTCTGTCTGTCGCTCACCACGCTTCTTGAGATACTCCTGCGACTCCTTCGTGGCGATGATGCTCGTCAGGTCGCGCTCGTGGTCAGCTTTCAACTCCGATTCGATGTCGATGGGCAGGAAGGTCTTACGCGTAAGAATCTGTGAGCCTGCACTCTTGAAGTGATGGTAGATGAGCTCGACCTTGTCGATCTTACCCTCAGCAAACTTCTCACCAAGCTCCATCACGATCTTGATACACTCGTTGACGTTGGGCTTGTCTGCCAAGGCAGAGAACTCTCCCTGCACGTTGAGCCCCATCTTCTTGGCCTTCTCATAGACCTTGCGGCCAATGGGATAGATCTCCACATTCTCGAGACCGATCTCAGGGGCGTATTTCTCAACAGCATGCGTCATCATCTTAATGACGTTGGCATTGAAACCGCCACAGAGTGAAGAGTTCGACGAGAACACGACGAGGGCTGCACGCTTGACAGGGCGCTCCTGATCGTAGATCGTATGGGCCTCTGCCTCTGCTGCGAGGAACGACTTGAGGATGTGCTCCAGCATCGTCTCGTAAGGCAGCATGTTCTGAATAGCCACCTGTGCATGATGCAACTTGGAGGAAGCCACCATCTTCATCGCAGAAGTGATCTTCCGCGTGGAGTTGACTGAGGCTATGCGGCCTTTAATTTCTTTCAGGCTGGGCATAGGCTATCAGGCTTTATAGGTTCCTGCAATATCAGCCATCACGGCCTCGATCTTGGCTGTCGTCTCATCGTCGATCTTACCGCTGGCAAGCGTCTCGATGACCTCAGGATTGGCTGAGCGCAACTTGTCGAGGAAGGCTGTCTGGCACTCACGTACCTTGACGATGGGCACATCGCGCATCAGACCATGTACACCACAATAGAGGATTGCAATCTGCTCACCTACAGGCATTGGGCTGTACTGTGGCTGAATCAGCAACTGGTTGTTCTTACGTCCACGGTCCAGTGTCATCGCTGTCACGGCATCCATATCACTTGAGAACTTCGAGAAGGCCTCGAGCTCACGATACTGTGCCTGGTCGATCTTCAAGGTACCAGCCACCTTCTTCATGGACTTGATCTGTGCCGAACCACCTACACGAGATACGGAGATACCTACGTTGATGGCAGGACGGAAGCCTTGGTTGAAGAGGTTGGACTCCAAGAATATCTGACCGTCTGTAATAGAGATCACGTTCGTCGGGATGTAAGCGGACACGTCACCAGCCTGGGTCTCGATGATAGGCAGAGCGGTGAGCGAACCACCACCCTTCACATGACCCTTCATGCACTCGGGCAGGTCGTTCATCTGCTCGGCTACCTCCTGCTGCTCGTTCATCTTGGCTGCACGCTCAAGCAAGCGTGAGTGCAGATAGAACACGTCGCCTGGATAAGCCTCACGTCCTGAAGGACGACGGAGGATCAGTGATACCTCACGATAGGCCACAGCCTGCTTCGACAGGTCGTCGTAAACGACCAATGCTGGCAGACCACGATCACGGAAATACTCACCGATGGCTGCACCAGCGAACGGTGCATAGTACTGCATAGCGGCAGGATCAGCAGCTGTTGCAGATACCACGATGGTGTAAGGCATAGCACCATGCTCCTGGAGCGTGCTCACAAGGGCAGCAACGGTACTGGCCTTCTGGCCGATGGCTACATAGATACAATAGACAGGCTTGCCTGCCTCATAGAAACTCTTCTGGTTGATGATGGTATCAACGGCGATGGCGGTCTTACCTGTCTGACGGTCACCGATGATGAGCTCACGCTGGCCACGTCCGATGGGGATCATCGAGTCGATGGCCTTCAGACCTGTCTGCAGCGGCTCCTTCACGGGCTGACGGTAGATCACACCAGGAGCCTTACGGTCGAGCGGCATCTCGAAAGCGTCGCTCAGATCGATCTCTCCCTTGCCGTCGATAGCCTGTCCCAGTGGGTTGATGACGCGACCCAGCATGTTGTCGTTCACACGGATGCTGGCAATGCGCTTGGTGCGCTTCACGACCATACCCTCCTTGATGCCCGATGTACCTCCGAGGAGCACACAACCCACGTTGTCTTCCTCAAGGTTCATCACGATGGCCATCGTCCCGTTCTCGAATTCCAAAAGCTCATTGGCCTCGGCATTGCGAAGTCCGTAGATACGGGCAACACCATCACTCACGGTGAGCACGGTTCCTACCTCGTCGAACTTCTCTGCGTTGGAGATACCCTTGAGCTGGTCGAGCAGGACCTGGGATACTTCGCTTGGTTTAATCTTATCTGACATAATGTAATTTACGATTTACGTATTTACGATTTACTTTTTAAGTGTGTTAAGAATTGAGTTGAGCTTGGTCTTGACGCTGGCGTCCATACGATAGCTGTCGTATTCAAGGATAAAGCCACCGATGATATCGGGGTTCACCTCAGTCTCGAACTCCACTGTTCCATTAGTTTTACTCTCCACCATCTGCCGCATCTTCTGCTCGGTAGCAGCTGAGACAGCTGCAGCGGTGATGAGACGTCCTCGGATGACATTCTTCTGTTGGCGGTAAAGCGTGACGTACGAATTGGCGATGAACTGCATCACACTCTCACGGTCCTCCTTCAGCACAAGCTGGATAAAGGTCTTGGTCAGGTCGGAGGGCTTAGAGCCGACTGCCGTCAATAGCAGCATCTCCTTCTTGTCCTTCGAGAGCATCGGATTGTCTATCGTAAACCGCAGCTGTGGCACGTCAACATAGCTCTTGGCGAGCTGCTGCATCTCCGTGTAGACAGCATCCTCGATTTTCGCGTCTGTTGCACTCCTCAGAAGTGCACGGGCGTATCTTACCGATATGACTCCTATATCCATACGTTATCGCTTATTTGTCAGTAGAAACCTCATCCAGCATGCGTTCGATCAAAGCCATCTGCGACTTGTCATCCTTCAGGTTCTGACGGAGAACCTTCTCAGCAATCTCTACGCTGAGCGTAGCAACCTGCTGGCGGATGTCGGCGATGGCAGCCCGCTTCTCCTGTTCGATGGCGGTCTTCGCATCACTCAAGAGACGGGCACCTTCCTCACGGGCCTTCTGCTGGGCCTGCTCTACGATGGCGTCACGCGTCTCGGCAGCTTCTTTGAGAATCTGCGCCTGACGGTCACGTGCCTCCTGCAGTATGGCCTCGCCCTCCTGCTTGATGTTCTCCAGTCGCTCACTGGCCTCGTGAGCCTTGAGCAGACTGTCGTCGATGTACTTCTTACGCTCCTCTACCATATTCACGATAGCGGGGAATCCGTACTTCGCAAGCACGAAGAAGACGACGGCAAACGCCAGGAGCATCCAGAACAAGAGTCCCAGATCAGGGGTAAGGATTGCTGGCAGTTTACTGAAATCCATTCGCTGTAATGTTTAGTCTTACTTAATGTGAATGAATTGTCGCTGTTAGATCAAGAATGCACAAGCTGCGATAGCGAAGAGTGCACAACCCTCAACGAAAGCAGATGTCAGAATCATGTTGGTCTGGATCTTACCAGTAGCCTCAGGCTGACGGGCGATGGCGTCCATAGCGCTACCACCAATCTTACCAATACCCAAACCTGCACCAATTGTTGCAATACCTGCACCGATACCGCAGCCCAGCTGTGCCAGACCTTCTGCGGCTAAAAATAAAGCTGAAATCATAATTGTTTAATTTTTAATTATTAATAAATGTTTTAATGTTAAATCTTTGATATTGTATCTTCACTCCGCATGGTGCTCCTTATGGGCAAGCCCGATGAACACCGCACTCAGCATTGTGAAGACATATGCCTGAACAAAGGCAACCAGCAGCTCCAGCAGATTCATGAAGAGCAGCATGATGATGCTAAAGGCGTTCAGGCCAAGACCAAATCCGACACCCATCGACCAACCGAGGAAGATCACACAAGTGAAGCTGAGCATCACAGCGTGGCCTGCCATCATGTTGGCAAAGAGACGGATCATCAGGGCGAAGGGCTTCGTGAAGACACCGAAGAGCTCGATAAGCGGCATCACCGGTGCTGGATAGGCCTTCAGGAACAGAGGTACATCAGGCCAGAATATCTCCTTCCAGTACTCCTTGTTGGCGAAGATGTTGATGGCAAGCATCGTACACAGCGCCAGGAAGAAGGTGATATTGATATTTCCAGTCACGTTGGCACCACCTGGGAAGACGGGTATCAACCCAATGAGGTTACACGTCAGGATGAAGAAGAATACCGTCAGCAGATAGGGTGCATACGGCTTGTAATGCTTCTCTCCAATCGACGACTTAATGAGGTCATCGTGGATGGTCATCACAATCATCTCCATGAATCCGACGAAACCTCCAGGTGCCTTGTCCTTCACGTCGTGCTTCTTATACCAGCGGGCACATGAGAGGAAGACAATGATGAGCACGGCCACCACAATCCAGATCTGAAGCACACTCTTCGTGATACTCAGGTCGAGGGGGCGCACCTCACTGCCGTCGGCCATACGCTCGTAGATCTTCCCATGATGCTCTTCACTGAAGAAGAAACCATCGGGCAGACTATGAGCCGTACAGAAATGCCACTCACCGGTATTCTCACTACGGATGATGATAGGCAGCGGAATGCTCAGATGCTGACCTTGATAAGAAGCGATGTGCCACTCATAAGAGTCGGCAAGGTGCTCAAGAACAATCTCGGGGATATTGATCTTTTCACCTTCACCACCTTCTTCAGCAAGGGCTGGCATCGGCAGCAGGGCTACCATCATCAGGAGGATTATCGACTTTAATTGTTTCATTATTATCTAATATGTGTAAGCAAACTGTTACGTCAAGAGCGGTTCGACACTTTGGCGAAGAATACGGAATGGTGTGTCAGCGATGCGAAATAGAACACCATGAACACCAGGAAGAAGATCAGCATATGATCACGGCCATAGACCAGATAATAGATGAACATCACCAGCAGGGCCAGCAGCAGACGGAAGCCTGAGACAGCCGTAAAGAATGTCGGCAGACTGTCCGGAGCCTGTGTTGCGATACGACGCCATATCAGACCAATCACAGTAGCGATCACGAGCGTGAAGGCTGAACTGATGATGGCAGGCACGAGCAGACCATCGAGGAACCACACCCTCATGACCAACAGGCTGATGAGGAAAAGGGCTGCTGTCAGGTATAACTGCTGTCGCATGTAACGCTTGCTTAACTGATTGATATTCATTGTTTTTTAGCCAATCTCTACACAAAGACTTACCAGATTCTTCTGTACTTCCACGAAACCGCCAAGGATGTTCAGGCTGACCTTACCTTCCTGGGTAGCATACTCCACGACTCCTTTCTGGAGCGTAGAGATGATCGGCGCGTGGTTGTCCAGAATCTCGAACTGTCCCATACTACCAGGTACCAGGACACTCTCGACTACTCCGTCGTATTCAATCTTCTCGGGCGAAACTATCTTAAGCTGCAACATAAACGATTAATGTTTAATGTTTAATCTTTAATGTTTATCCTTTCGCAGCTTCGAGCAGCTTCTTCGCCTTCTCCTTGGCATCATCGATTGTTCCCACATTGAGGAAGGCCTGCTCGGGCAGGTCGTCGACCTCTCCGTCGAGAATGGCGTTGAAGCCCTTGATGGTCTCTTCGATGGGCACCATCACACCAGGCAGACCCGTGAACTGTGATGCCACTGAGAACGGCTGAGAGAGGAAACGCTGTACACGACGTGCACGGTTTACCGTCAGCTTGTCCTCATCCGAGAGCTCGTCCATACCAAGGATGGCGATGATATCCTGCAACTCCTTGTAGCGCTGCAGAATCTCCTTCACACGCTGGGCACAGTCATAGTGAGCCTTACCCACAATCAGCGGATCGAGGATACGAGAGGTAGACCCCAGCGGGTCAACGGCAGGATAGATACCAAGCTCGGCAATCTTACGATCGAGCACCGTCGTAGCGTCGAGGTGGGTAAACGTCGTAGCAGGAGCAGGGTCAGTCAAGTCGTCGGCAGGCACGTATACAGCCTGTACAGAGGTGATGGAGCCCTTCTTGGTAGAGGTGATGCGCTCCTGCATCGTACCCATCTCAGAAGCCAGTGTAGGCTGATAACCTACGGCTGATGGCATACGACCCAGCAGAGCGGATACCTCAGAACCGGCCTGTGTGAAACGGAAGATGTTGTCGATGAAGAACAGGATATCGGCAGCACCACCATCCTTACCACCGCCATCGCGGAAGCCCTCGGCTACGGTCAGACCAGACAGTGCCACAGAGGCACGTGCCCCAGGAGGCTCGTTCATCTGACCATAGACCAGGGTTGCCTGACTCTTCTTCAGTTCCTCAGGATCGACGAGTGAGAGATCCCACTTACCTTCGTCCATAGCCTTGCGGAACGCTTCACCATAGCGGATAACGCCTGACTCAATCATCTCTCGGATCAGGTCATTACCCTCACGGGTACGCTCACCTACGCCAGCGAATACGGAAAATCCGTTGTGTCCCTTGGCGATGTTGTTGATGAGCTCCATGATGAGCACCGTCTTTCCTACACCAGCACCACCGAAGAGTCCGATCTTACCACCCTTCATGTAGGGCTCCAACAGGTCAATCACCTTGATACCTGTTGCCAGGATCTCTTTCTTCGTAGAGAGTTCCTCGAATGTAGGAGCTTCGCGGTGGATGGGATAGGCACCCTCCATGTCGAGCTGTTTCATACCGTCGATAGGCTGTCCGATCACGTTCAGCATTCGACCTTTAATCTGATCTCCCGCAGGCATCACGATAGGTGTACCCATGGGGATCGCCTCCAGTCCACGGTGCAGTCCGTCGGTATTGTCCATAGCCACACAGCGCACCGTATCCTCGCCGATGTGCTGCTGCACCTCGACAATCAGGTCGCGTCCGTCACCACGGTCAATCTTCAAAGCATCATGGATCTTTGGCAGAACCTTTTCCGCATCCTGACCCTCTGTATCGAAATACACGTCGATGACAGGGCCGATGATCTGGGAAATGTGTCCAGTAATTTGTGACATAAGCTGTAAATATTTGAGTTATTTGTTTATATGTAGTTCAACTCTTAAGTTTTAGACGATTGCAAAGATAGTTGTTTTTTCTCAAATAAAGAAAATTTTTAGATAATTTATCATTTTTGCTCGGATTATTTCCGTAAAGCGATATTATAGTTGTAATATCGGCTATTGCCGGTGACATCTTCGAGGACTTTGATAAACGGTGGGAATTTCACACTTTCCTGTTCCGCAACACCCTTTGACTGCAGGATGACCAGGTCGTCGACAGGCTCCATGAAGGTGTCGATCTCGAAATGCTGACCTTTCCAGATGAAACTCTGACGCTTCTTCTTGATCGTAGCACGATAGGGATCAGCCTGCTGGAGCATCTGCTCGTAGAGATTGTTGTCTACCTTACGCTCTGTCTCCAGTTCCTCAGTTTCTGAGATACGTTTCTTCGAACGGTGAACATTGACTACCTTTCCCCCACTCCACTGACGACGTCTGAGACGGATCTCACAACCAGGTTCAGCCACCAGATAGGTCTGAGTGATCTCACTCTCGATGGCTCCAGGTATCTCTCCAATCACTTCGACCTTGTAGAGACGTTCCTTCTCCAGAGGCTGAGGCAGTCCGAGCACGTTGCTGATTTCCTTGATCACGCGGTTGAGCTTGGCATTAAAGTCGTCATGATTGTTGATCACACGCAGATGGGAATGTCCCGACCAGGCGTTGATGACCTTCTTGTCCAACTCTCGGGCGAGTCGAAGACCTTCTTCGTCTGCCTTTTCATAGCGCGTGGCATTCGTGGCCGTCGTGTAATACTGTTCTGCACCATCGGCAGCACTCACCAGATGGAGCACGGCATCATAACGCTGACGGAGTTTGTCAGAGTCTGTGCCAGCCATCTCGGTGATCTCCTGCCATTCTTCTGGTTTGATATAGGCAGAGATATCCATCGCACCACGATCGCAGACTACCAGTACAGGTTTTTTGCACACCTCTGCAAGACGACAGAACTGATCCTCAAGGGCCAACTGCGTCTCCAGGATGGCACGTTCACCTTCGTAATAAAGCGCACGGTTAGGAGTCAGATAGTTCCAGCCGCCAGTACTGTAAAGTGTCGGAACCTCAGGGATGGTGAACACCTTGTACCCCATCCCCGAGAAGTATTCGATAATCTTCACCAGTGCCGTAGTCTTTCCAGCACACGGTCCTCCCGTCAATACGATCTTCTTAATCTCCGCCATCAATCTTCAATGTTCAATGGTCAATGTTCAATGGTCAATGTCTAAATGCTAAGTTCATCCAGCACCTTGATCAGTCGCTTGTCAAAGCGCTTGTCCGTACGGATACACTCGCTGAAGGGCACGTATACCACATCGTTATAACGTACACCCACCATCACGTTGCGCTGGCCCTGCTTGATGGCCTCAATGGCACCCACACCAGTGGTAGAGGCGAGGATACGGTCACGGGCTGAAGGGGTACCACCACGCTGCAGGTGACCCAGGATCGACACACGTACGTCGAACTCGGGGAACTCATGCTTCACACGGTCGGCATAATAAAGAGCACCACATTTCGGACTCTCCGACACGATGACGATACATGACTTCTTCGACTTACGGATACCACGGCCCATGAACTGTGCCAACTGGTCGACATCGGTTGTCTCCTCAGGTACGATAGCTGCCTCTGCACCACAGGCGATGGCGCAGTTCTGTGCCAGGAAGCCGGCATCACGACCCATCACCTCCACGAAGAAGATACGCTCGTGGGAGTTCGCCGTATCACGGATTCTGTCGACACACTCCATGATGGTGTTCATCGTTGTGTCGTAGCCGATGGTGGCATCTGTGCCATAGAGGTCGTTGTCGATGGTGCCAGGCAGACCGATCACGGGGAAGTCAAACTCCACACCGAATTTCCAGGCACCTGTCAGCGAACCGTTACCACCGATCACTACCAGAGCATCAATTTCTTCTTTCTGACAGGTCTCGTAGGCCTTGGCCATACCCTCTGGGGTCATGAAGTCCTTTGAACGGGCTGTCTTCAGGATGGTACCACCACGGGTGATAATACCACTCACGTTCTCTGTTGTAAAGGGCTTCACCTCGTCGTGGATCAGTCCTTCGTAACCACGATAGATACCCTTGATGTTAAAACCGTTACAAATACCTGCACGCGTCACCGCACGAATAGCTGCATTCATTCCAGGAGCATCACCTCCGGAAGTCAGAATACCGATTGTTTTAACCTTTGCCATAATCTATAGTTTAAAAAATTAAAAGAAATTCAGTTCAATCCAAAGAACGGCCAGTCCCACCAGTCCTCCGGCAAACACTTTCAGCGTCATGTTCTTCACATACCAGCCCAGACGGATATGTTCCATCTTCATCAGTGCAAGACCACTGACAGAGCCCACACTGAGCAGACAGCCTCCAACGGTTGTCGTATAGGCGATAATCTTCCAATAGATACCGTTCGTGATAAAGCTGCCGATATAGTCACCTGGAAGAGCACCTTTCACCACCGGGTAGAGCGAAATATCACTGATGGCGATTGTGAAGGTATCCACCAGTCCACTCAGCAGTCCTGAGACGACACCAACCACCCAGACGCTATGGATGTTCTGGTTGATCCAGTCGGCCACATCACTGAACACACCTGTCTCCATCACGACACCCATCGCCAGCATGATACCCATCACAAAGAGGATCTGTTGGATGGCACCATACTGCAAGGCCAGTGGCACACGCTTTTCCGACATCCTGTCGGCATTGATCAGTTTGCGGTTCATCAGTTCATTGACCACCCACAGGACACTGAGCACACAGAGGGCTCCGAGGAACGGCGACAGCTTGGTGATGGTGTGGAAGGTGGGAATAAACCACAGTCCGCCAATACCCACGAAGAGCATCAGTATACGCTGCCAGGGACTCAGGTTCGTCTCATCGCCACGATAAGGCATGGGCGACCACTGGGCATCGATTCTCTCAGGCAACTCCCGTCCGATAAGGATGGTGGGGATCACCCAGGCCATCAAAGCCGGCAAGGCCATATACGAAGAGAAATTCGTGGCCGTGATGGCACCGTCGCCCCACAGGATCAAGCCTATCGGATCACCAATCACAGTAAAACAGCCACCACAGTTGGCAGCCAATACGATGGCAGTACCTATCAGCATTCTCTGACGACGGTTCTGGACGATGGAGTGCATGATCACCAGCATCATCGTCGTGGTCGTCAGGTTGTCGAGGTTGGCCGAGAGGATAAAGGTAGCGAAGGTGATCGACCATAACAGGCGCTTCGAGTTCCTCGTACGAATCCATTTCGTGATGAAGTCAAAGCAGCCGTTATTGTTCAGAATCTCCACAATACTCATCGTCGCCAACAGGAACATCACAATGCTCGCAGCACGTCCTACATAATATAAGAATACATTATTATATATATAATGCTTCACAGCGTCACTCGAAGGCAGGTCGCCTCCCAGGAAATCCTCATAGTCCTGAGGATGGCGTGCCATCACGAAGTCCGTTCCATAACTGATATATACCACCCACCCGACGGTTCCTATGAATATGGCGATCGCCGCCTTATTCACACCCGTCAAGTGCCCCGTAGCAATCACCACGTAGCCCAACAGCAGTAATATCACAATAATCAGCGTCATCTCTTAATTTTCAATTTTCAATCTTCAATTTTCAATTAAGTATCTCCGACGGCACCCACACCCAGAAAATACTTCCTCGTCCGTCTATATCATTATCACGAGCACCAATCTTACCTCCCGACTTGTCGACAATAGCCTTACAGATACTCAGTCCTAATCCTGGCGTATTCTCCTGTGTGTAGGTATTCTTGTCTGAGAGCAGCGCAAAGATGTTCTCTTTCAGTTCTTCAGGCAGCCCTTCACCCGTGTCTCTTACCTCTATATAGATACCACCTTCCTTCACATAGTAACTCAGCGTGACGGTTCCCTCTTTGGTGTGTTGCTGGGCATTCTCGAGCAAGTGCATCGTCACCATGTGCATCATGTTCGGGTCAGTCATGGCACGGATACCACCTGCAGGCTCTTCCACGACCAGACGAACCCCCTCAGGCAACTGTAGTCTGATCTCTGAGGCATAGCCATCCATC
>JAEETB010000064.1 GCA_016286575.1 Prevotella sp. | reverse complement strand
TCGAGAAAGAGGCAAAAAAACTATAAAAGATTGCGCATTTGTTTTAAAATGCGCAAATTTTTTTTTATTCTTCAATATATCGTTGTATTTTTGCCGGACGAAACTAATTATATATGAATAAGATTGTTTACGCATTTGTAATCATAGCTACGCTCGCATCGTGTGCTGAGTCGTATTCGATTCAGGGCTCATCGTCTGTGTCATCACTCGATGGCAGCAAACTCTACCTTAAGACGGTGAAGGACCAGGAACTGAAAAACATGGACTCGTGCGACGTGGTGCATGGAAAATTCCGTTTTGCAGGTCTGCTCGACACCGTGAAGCTGGCCAATCTGTATATGGACGACCAACCGCTGATGATGCCCGTTGTCATCGAGCAGGGTGAGATAGAGATCCACATCGACAATACCAGCCGTACTGTCAGCGGATCACCGTTGAACGATAAGCTCTATCAGTTCATCCACCGTCACGATCAGCTGGGCAATGAGATGAACGAGTTAGGCCACAAGCAGAGTCAGATGTTGCTCGAAGGTATCGACGAGGCCTCCATCAACCGTCAGCTCTCGATAGAGGCAGCTCGTCTGGCACAGCAGGAGGACAGTCTGGTGACGAACTTCATCGTGGAGAACTTCGACAATGTGCTGGGTCCTGGCGTCTTCATGATGGTGACAGGCGGCTACCAGTATCCGGTACTCACGCCTCAGATAGAGGATATCATGAGTAAGGCGACGAAGAAGTTCAAGGACGATCCTTATGTGAAGGAATACTATAAGACTGCTCAGGAGATTCAGGCTCGTCAGAACGGACTGATCGATGACCAGCCGCAGGCAGCGCCTCAGGCTGCGCCTGCGCCCGAACCTCAGACTGTTCCTGATTCCGCGCAAGTGCCTGCACCAAATCTGCCACAGGAATGAGAACCCTGATACAAGGCGGAACGCTCGTCAACGAAGGTCTCACCTTCAAGGGCTCCATCATCATAGAGGATGGACGGATCTTGCAGATTTCAGAAGGATATACAACTCCCGAAGCATCTTTCGATGAAGTGATTGATGCCTCGGGATGTTTCGTTCTGCCTGGCATCATCGATGATCATGTGCATTTCCGTGAGCCTGGCCTGACGGAGAAGGCTGATATCGACACTGAGAGCCGTGCGGCAGCGGCTGGTGGTGTGACCACCTATTTCGATATGCCCAATACGGTGCCGCAGACTACGACTATTGACGCATTGGAAGCGAAACAGGCACTCGCCCGCGAGAAGAGTCATGTGAACTATGCGTTCTTCTTTGGTGCCACCAATGATAATACGGATCTCTTCGCCCAGCTCGATCCCCATCGTGTCCCTGGTATCAAACTCTTCATGGGGTCTTCGACAGGGAATATGCTCGTGGATCGTCGAGAGGCCCTTGAGCGCATCTTCTCGACCTCGCAGCTGCCCATTATGGCTCATTGCGAGGATACAGCCATCATCAACCACAATATGGCTGAGGCCAAACAGAAGTATGGCGACGATCCGAAGGTGACTCATCATCCAGAGATCCGCAGTGAGGAGGCCTGTTACGAGAGCACTCGTCTGGCTGTGGAACTGGCGAAGCAACATGGTGCCCGTCTGCACGTGGCCCATCTGACAACGGCAAAGGAGTTGGAGTTGTTTAATTCACAATTGACAATTGACAATTTACAATTAATCACCGCAGAGGCTACTGTCTCGCATCTGTATTTCTGCGACAGGGACTATAATGCTCTGGGCACCCGCATCAAGTGTAACCCAGCCATCAAGACCCAACGCGATCGTGATGCCCTGCGCGAAGCATTGAACGATGGACGAATCACCGTCATCGGTACTGACCATGCGCCCCATCTGCTCACCCAGAAGGAAGGCGGATGTGCGAAGGCTGCCAGTGGCATGCCGATGATCCAGTTCTCGCTGGTGACGATGCTTGAACTCGTGGATCAGGGTGTGCTCACCATCGAGCGACTGGTGGAGCTGATGTGCCATAACCCAGCCCGTCTTTTCGAAGTGCGACAGCGTGGTTTCCTGTGCAAGGGTTATCAGGCTGATATTGTGCTGGTTCGTCCCAATGCGGGTTGGACAGTGACAAAAGACGTGATTCAGAGTCGCTGTGGATGGAGTCCGATGGAGAACCATATGTACCTCTGGCGCGTAGAGCGCACCATCTGCAACGGACATACCGTCTACCAGCAGGGTAGGGTGGACACCAGCTATATCGGACAGCCTGTATTGTTCAGATGAAACTCACCTACGATATCTCAACGTTGACGCCTTATATCAACTGGCCGTACTTCTTCTTCGCCTGGCAGGTGAAGGAGCAGGCCGAGAAGGATCGTCTGCACGAGGAAGCCCTCCGACTATTGGACGACCTCGAAGGGCGCTATCATGCCTATGGTCTTTTCGAACTCTTCGAAGCTTATTCGGATGGCGATGATATAGTGATTGATCGTGGCATGAGAATACCTTGCCTGCGCCAGCAGCAAGGTGAGCCACCTTACCTTTGTCTCGCAGATTTCATCTGCCCTATCAACAAATCACATTCCACAAAAATCGGCCTTTTCGCCACCACAGTGGATATCGGCCTCGAGACTGATTTCGATGCTGATGATTATCAGAAGATGCTGGTGCAGCTGTTAGCCGACCGTCTGGCTGAAGCTGCTGCAGAACGTATGCACGAACAGGTGAGGAAAGAGTTCTGGGGCTATGCCAAGGACGAGCAGTTGACAATCCCTGAGATGCTCATCGAGAAGTTTCAGGGCATCCGTCCTGCCGTAGGCTATCCCTCCCTGCCCGATGCCAGTCTGAACTTTATCCTCGACGACTTGCTCGATATGAAACAGATTGGGATCCGTCTGACGGAGAGTGGTGCCATGAAACCTCATGCCAGTGTCAGCGGACTGATGCTCGCTCACCCTCAGGCGCGTTATTTCTCTATCGGAAAAATAGGGGAAGACCAACTTGGCGATTATGCCCGCCGTCGTGGTCTTCCCATAGAAGTGTGTCGCAAGTTCCTTGCGGCTAATCTCTGATTATTTCTCGAGTGGCTTTCCTGACATCAGAAGCTCTACCAGCGGACGATCCTTATAGGTGTGGCGCTGCTGGTCCCAGAAACCGAAGTCGGCATCGTAGCACCAGGTGGTCCAGGCGATGTTGAACTCATCGAATACAGTCAGCACATCGCGATACCAGTTATAGGCCAACTCACGGTCTACTGGCTCGTAGACACCCCACTCGCCGCAGAACAGCTGCAGACCATATTTCTTCGCAGCTTCGATGGCATCCTTAAACTGCTCACGAATCTTGTCGATGTTCCAAACCTGCTCTGTATAGGGCTTCAGCTCAGGCTTGATAGCATCAGGAGCGGCATCATAGTCTTCCTTAGATACAAGCACGCCAGGATAGTGAACCTTTCCCTTGTATGCTGCACACAGTGGCGACCACCAGGCACCGTAGTGTGTGAGGATCATCGGGTTGTAGTAGTGGAAAGAGAGCACGATGTTCTTGTCGCCCTCGGGCACCTTCAGATACTTCATCGTCTCATGTCCCTGCCACATGTTTGAACCAACCACGAGTGTACGCTGAGGCTCCAGTTTGCGAAGGGCCTTGTGTACCTTGGCTACCAACTGATTCCACTGCTCATGCTCTGGGGCTACAGGCTCATTCATAAACTCATAGGCCACCCAGTCGCAGCTGCGATCCTTCAGGAATACTGAGAGCTGACGCCAGAGGTTTAGCAGATCCTCCTGCGATTTCTCTGAGGTAAACAGTGTGTTGGCTGCCTTGTCATCTTCGTTTACAGCATTGAAATAGTGAGAACGGATGATGTGCAGATCCACGATGGCGCGCAGATTGTGCTTGCGGCTCCAGTCGAGGGCATTCTTCAGCAGATTCCAGGCCTCAGGCAGCTTGTTGCCCTGCTCATCCCAGAACTGTACCTCGTCGATGGGGATACGTACGAAGTCGAAGCCCAACTCCTCAAGACGTGCGAAGTCGTCTTCCTGGATGTGAAGTCTACGTGCCTCACCACGCTGCTCCGACTGTGACAGCCAGTGGCTGATGTTGGTACCACGCTTGATGCGGAAGTCATTCACCTTTCCTGCCTGTGCAAAACAAGTCCAGGAAACTAACAATGCCACGATGATCATGGCCAGTTTGAAAACGTTTTTTCTCATAATCTTTGGGTTTTAAGTTATTTGTATAGTATTTATTGTACTCTGAGAGTCAGTACCACAATCTCGCCCGTAGCCCCCAGACGGAAGGGAATCAGTCCGCCGAGACCGGCTGTGACGAAGAGTTTCTGACGACCTTCCTCATACCAGCCCCAGAACTCCTTGCCCGTCAGCGACATGGGGCACCAGCCTAGGATGTTGAACTGCATGGCGTGGGTATGTCCGCTGAGTGTCAGCTGCGCTCTGCCATCAGGAATGATCTTGCGGCGCCAGGCTGAGGGGTCGTGCTCGAGCATGAGGATAAACTTGCCATCGGCCACGCCATCCAATGTCTTGGCGATATCGCCTTTCTGGGGGAAGCGCTTGCCGTCGCCATCGTTCTCCATACCCGCAAGGATGAAACTCGACGTGTCACGCTGGATAGTACGGTGCTCATTCAACAGGACCGTCCACCCCATCTGCCGCTGGAGCGAGATGATCTCCTTGTCGTTGGCAGCCTTCACCGCCTCGTCGCAACCCAGATAGCTCGCGTAGTCGTGATTGCCCAACACTGAGTAGATGCCGTCCTTCGCCTGTAGCGATCCCAGCACCTCACGATGGGGATAGAGCTCTGAGGGTTGGATGTTCTGCAGGTCGCCCGTAAAGACAATCATATCTGGCTTCTGGGCATTGATGCTGTCGATGGCCTGTCGTAGCACATCGCTGTTGCGCTTCTGATAGCTGCCCACGTGGGCATCCGAGAAGAGCACGATCTTATAGCCGTCGAAGGCCTTTGGGATATCTGAGGAGGCGTATTCAATATGGTTCACCTCGAACTTGTTGAATCCTAAGGAGGAACCCCATCCGACCATCAGCCAGATGAGTGGAATACTCGCTATACCCATCAGATTGCCGTAGTTCTTGGCGGGCTTTAGCAGCTGTTCTGGACTTTTGAACTTGCGTACCAGTTTAGAGCAGCCCCTGCCTAAGAGCGAACAGATGATGAAGATCCACAGCGGAATGACGACAACTCCAAGCAGCAAGAGGAAACCATAGAGGATGAAGATGCGGTCGTTGCCAGGAATGAAGTCGCGCTCCATCGCCAGGTAGGAAGCATAGGCCACCATCGCCACACAGGGCAGATACAGCAGCACGCGTTTCCACCACACCTTCTTCTGGCGAAAAAACTTCAGGTCTATATATAAATAAGGTAGAACCAGAAGCAGCAGGAACAGGACGAAACTTCTTGCAATCATTGATCAGGGTTTTCTACATAACCTTGGTACTTGGGCACGAGACCCGACATGACTGATTCATAAGCCTGGCGCATGGTGGCGTCCACATTGTCAGGACCTTGACCCACGGGGTAGATGGGCTGATGGATGGTCAGTCTCAGAGGATGCCAGTCAATGAGATTGATGAATCCCCTCGTACGTGGCAGCACATCAAACGAACCATTGATGGTCAGGGGCACCACGGGCAACTGCAGTTCATTGGCCAGTGCAAAGGCTCCTTTCCTGAATATTCCCATATGACCAGTAAATGAACGTGCTCCCTCAGGGAACACCGTTACGCTGTAACCCTCCTGAAGGATTTCACGTGCTGTATCGTAAGTCTGCTTGATTTTCTTTGGACCACGTTTGTCAACGAATATCTGGTGCGATTTCTTGCAGGCATAGCCCACGAAGGGAATCTTACCCAACTGGTATTTCATCATCCACTTGAAGTTACGGCCCAGATAGCCGTAGATCAGGAAGATGTCGAAAATGCCTTGATGATTGGCCACGAACACGTAGCTCTGTTC
Source organism: Prevotella sp. (assembly GCA_016286575.1). Classification (GTDB taxonomy): domain Bacteria; phylum Bacteroidota; class Bacteroidia; order Bacteroidales; family Bacteroidaceae; genus Prevotella. The sequence continues at coordinate 6,456 of JAEETB010000064.1, read as the reverse complement.
CTTCTCGAGATTCTCGCGCCCCTCCACCTTCACGGGTATCAGGAAAGCGCGCATGATGACCTTTGCCCACCAGCGCCCAGGGTAATACCCCCAGAAATGACCATTGCCAATGGTCGTACCTATACCCACCTCCAGTGCCGTGATAATCGTCATGATCACCATCACAGGGAAGGCGATGAAAATCTGGTAGATGATATAGAGTATTTTTAATAATATCTTCACGATTTTACCTTTTCACTAATCACTATTCACTAATAACTATTCACTAATCATTATTCACTGATCTTCGGGTATTTCCTCGTCCATCCGTCCCAGCGAAGCCGCATCACACCAAAGAACGCCTCACCGAAGATGCCACCCGACATCTTGCTCGTACCTTCGCAACGGTTCACGAAGATGACACTGACCTCCTTGATCTTGAATCCGATCTTGTGGGCCGTGTATTTCATTTCGATCTGGAAACCGTAGCCCTTGAAGCGGATCTTGTCCAGTTCGATGGTCTTCAGCACACGGCGCTTGTAGCAGACAAAGCCCGCTGTGGTGTCGTGTACCTTGAAACCCGTGATAAACTTCACGTATTTCGATGCGAAGTAGCTCATCAACACACGGCCGATGGGCCAGTTTACCACATTCACACCCGATACGTAGCGCGAGCCGATGGCCACGTCGTAACCCTCATCGTGACAGGCGGCATAGAGTCGTGGCAGGTCGTTGGGGTCGTGACTGAAGTCAGCATCCATCTCGAAGATGTATTCATAGTCGTGTGCCAGAGCCCACTTGAATCCTTCGATGTAAGCGGTGCCCAGCCCCAGTTTCCCAGTACGCTCGTGGATAAACAGACGGGCACCAAACTCATTCGCCATCATCACCTTCACGATACCAGCTGTACCGTCGGGTGATCCGTCATCGATGACGAGGATGTGGAAACACTTGTCGAGGGCGAATATCGCACGAATGATCTTCTCGATATTCTCCTTCTCGTTATAGGTCGGTATGATGACAATACTGTCGCTTTCGTACATAATTGGTTGTAATGACGATGCAAAGATACAAATAAAATGCTAAAAAAGGATGAATCGGAGTGTTTTTTTACTTTTCACTTTTCACTTTTCACTTCTTTTTCGTATTTTTGCATCCGATTCGCGATGAATATACAGGAATTAGAGAAATTATATGCACAGTTGCCGCAGGTGTCGGCACTGGCGAAAGAGTTGGGAAAATCTTCGGTTCGTTCGATTTTCCTCGAGGGTTTATTGGGCTCCAGCGCCCCGATGTTGTTTGCCAGTCTCGCCTTGAAATGTCAGACGCGACTGTTGTTTATCCTTCAGGATGTCGAGGAGGCAGGCTATTTCTACCACGATCTGGCGCAGTTGATGGGTACGAGCGATGTACTCTTCTTCCCCAGCAGCTATCGTCGTGCTGTGAAGTATGCCCAGCGCGATCCGGCATCTGAGATTCTCCGCACAGAAGTCCTGACACGTCTTTCAGGAGCAGGTGGGGGATATATTGTGACTTATCCTGAGGCCTTGGCCGAGATGGTGGTGTCGAAGAAGACCCTCGACACGCGTACCCTTGTGCTCGAGAAAGATCAGACGATTGCGATTGCCGATATTGAGAAGACCTTGCGCAGCTTCGGCTTCAAGGAGGTCGATTATGTATACGAACCTGGACAGTTTGCCCTGCGTGGCTCCATCCTCGACGTCTATTCCTACAGTTGTGAATACCCTTATCGCATCGACTTCTTCGGCGATGATATCGACTCCATCCGTACCTTCGAGGTCGAGGATCAGCTCTCAAAGGATCAGCGTTCACGTATCGAGATTGTGCCAGAACTGGCTGTGACAGCTGAGGAGAAGGAGCCCTTTCTCTCTTTTGTACCCAAGGATATGGTGCTCGTTACGAAGGATCTCCTCTATGTGCGCGATACTATCGACCGTACTTATCAGGAAGGTTTCTCTTCGCAGGCCAAGATGGAGCAGATGGAGCAGGCCACCGAGATGGAACAGCGCGAGATTGAGCGCCAGTTGCAGAAGGAGTCGCAGCTCATCACGGGTGTGCAGTTCATGAACGATGCCGAGTCCTTCCGTCGCATCGACTTTGGCCACCGCCCTCCTACATTTCACTCTTCGCTTTTCACTCTTCACTTCAATATCTCCGTCCAGCCCCTTTTCCACAAGAACTTCGACCTGCTCACCAAAACGTTTGAAGACTATCTCCTGCAAGGCTATCAGATCTATATCCTCGCCGACAGCCAGAAACAGAACGAGCGTTTAAAAGATATTTTTGCTGAAAAGTCACAAATAACTTTCACTCCTGTCCAGAATACCCTCCATGAGGGTTTTGCCGACGACGATCTGCGCGTCTGCTTCTTCACCGACCACCAGATTTTCGACCGTTTCCATAAGTATAACCTCAAGAGCGACAAGGCCCGCAGTGGTAAGATGGCCCTCACGCTGAAGGAGATCCAACAGTTTGAGATTGGCGACTTCGTGGTACATGTCGATCATGGTGTGGGAAAGTTCGGTGGTTTGGTTCGGATGCCTGTCAAGAATGCTGCAGGGGAGGAGGTCTTTCAGGAGATGATCAAGATCCTCTATCAGCATGGTGACAGCATCTATGTCTCGATCCATTCTTTATATAAGGTGTCGAAGTACCGTTCGCAGGATGGTGGTGAGGGTCCTCGTCTCTCCACGCTGGGCACAGGCCAGTGGGAACGACTCAAGGAGCGCACCAAAAAACATATCAAGGACATTGCGCGTGACCTCATCAAACTCTACGCTAAGCGCCGTCGCGAGAAAGGTTTCGCCTTCAGTCACGACAGCTATCTGCAGCATGAGCTCGAGGCCAGCTTCCTTTACGAGGATACGCCCGATCAGTTGAAGGCCACGCAGGATGTGAAGGCCGATATGGAGATGGCCAAGCCGATGGACCGTCTGGTCTGTGGCGATGTGGGCTTCGGTAAGACGGAGGTTGCCGTACGTGCTGCCTTCAAGGCCGCTACCGATGGCAAGCAGGTGGCCGTACTCGTGCCTACCACAGTACTCGCCTACCAGCATTTCCGCACGTTCACCAGCCGTCTGAAAGATATGCCTGTCAGAGTGGATTACCTGACGCGTGCCCGTAGTGCCAAGCAGACCACTGCCCTGCTGAAGGATCTGGCTGATGGCAAGATAGATATCATCATCGGTACCCATAAACTCATCGGCAAGTCGGTGAAGTTCAAGGATCTGGGACTGCTCATTATCGACGAGGAACAGAAGTTCGGCGTCTCTACCAAGGAGAAACTGCGCCAGATGAAGTCGAATGTCGATACACTGACGATGTCGGCAACGCCTATCCCGCGAACTCTCCAGTTCTCACTCGTGGGCGCCCGCGATCTCAGTGTCATTCAGACACCGCCCCCCAACCGCTATCCCATCCAGACGGAGATCCATACCTTCGGAACTGAGATCATCACCGATGCCATCAACTTCGAGATGTCGCGCAACGGACAGGTCTATTTCGTCAACAATCGCATCAGTCAGCTACAGGAGATAGCCGACCTAATCCATAAGTACATCCCCGATGCTCGTGTGGCCATCGGACACGGACAGATGAAGCCCGATGAGCTTGAACAGATCATCCTCGACTTCTCCAACTACGACTACGACGTGCTGCTCTCCACCACTATTGTCGAGAATGGTATCGATATCCCCAATGCCAATACGATCATCATCAACGGTGCCCATAACTTCGGACTCTCCGACCTCCATCAGATGCGTGGTCGTGTGGGACGTGGCAACCGCAAGGCTTTCTGTTATCTGCTGGCACCCCCGTTGGCAGCCCTTCCTGCCGACAGCCGTCGCCGTCTCGAAGCTCTCGAGAATTTCTCCGACCTCGGCTCAGGCATCAACATTGCCATGCAGGACCTCGACATCCGTGGTGCTGGCAACCTCCTTGGCTCCGAGCAGAGCGGCTTCATCTCTGACCTCGGCTACGAAACCTACCAGAAGATCCTCAACCAGGCGATGGCCGAGCTGCGGAATGAGAGCTCGTGGAACGTGGAATGTGGAATGTTAAATGAGAATAGTTCTGCTGCAAAATCAAGGGGTGATAGTAATCTCATTCCACATTCCACATTCCACATTCCACAAATTTTCGTCGACGACTGCGCTCTCGAATCCGATATCGAGATGTATTTCCCTGAGCAGTACGTCCCCAGCGACTCCGAGCGCATGCTCCTCTATCGCGAACTCGATAACCTCGCTGGCAGCAACCACCTCGAAAACGACCTCGAGGCCTATCGCAGGCGACTGACAGACCGTTTCGGAACCATCCCAGAGGTAGCTGAAGAACTGATCAATGTCGTGCCCCTCCGTGTGTTAGGCAAGCAACTGGGTGTTGAGAAACTCATGCTGAAACAGGGCAAGATGTTCCTCTACTTCGTCAGCATTCCCGATAGTCCTTATTATCAAAGTGAAGCCTTCGGCAAGGTCATCGACTATATGACTAAGAATGTGCGCCGCTGCAACCTCCGTGAGGCCAACGGCAAGCGTTCCATGGTTGTTACTGACATCCCCTCCGTCGCCTCCGCCCTGACAATCTGTCGTGAAATCATGTCAGATTGACATGATTTTCTCCTAAGGCACGCTCTTTGCCTATGAGCTATTGACCGCAGAAATGAACTGCGGAAAGTAGTATATTGTTTAACATTTTAAAAATATAATTTAGGAGGTAAAAATTATGATGCCAGTAATGAGAAGTAACAGTTGGATTCCCAGTGTGTTCAATGATTTGTTCGACACGGACTTTATGCCGAAGGCAAACTGCACGGCTCCCGCTATTAATGTGAAAGAAAGCGACAAGGCCTACACCGTAGAACTCGCCGCACCGGGCATGAAGAAGGAGGACTTCAACGTACATATTAATGATGAGGGCAACCTGATCATCAAGATGGAGAGCAAGAACGAGAAGAAGGAGGAAGACAAGAACACCCGCTACCTGCGCCGTGAGTTCTCTTACTCAAAGTTCGAACAGACCTTGATCCTGCCGGACGACGTGAAGAAGGAGGATATCCGCGCCAAGGTCGAGCACGGCGTTCTCACCGTTGAGCTCCCCAAGGTCGTTGAAGAGAAAGTAAAGGTATCACGACAGATTGATATCGCATAAGTTTTAGGTTTTTAGTTATTGGTTTACTTAATCCCCATCGCAGTGATGCGATGGGGATTTTTTTACTAAAAAAATGGAAATGTTGCTTGTAATTCAGGAAAAAGTTGTAATTTTGCCTGCATGATAGAAAATGTTTTGGAAACTCAGGTCGTCATTATTGGTGCAGGACCTTCGGGGACCGTGTGTGGCTATCTGTTGAAGAAGGCCGGAATTGATTGTGTCGTCGTGGATCATGCCACTTTCCCTAGGGATAAAATCTGCGGGGGAGGGTTGACAGTCAAGGCATATAGGCTTTTGGCAGAACTGATGCCCGATTTGCATTATGAATACAAAAGCATCAGGAAAGTGAGACTGAGCATTGATCACGAAACGGTGTGTGAGTTTGAGCCTACCGAAGAACTGAGAATCGTCAGGAGAAAGGTTTTCGACCATACGCTACTGAAACAATACCTTCAGATTGGCGGCACCTTCGAGCATGAGGCTTTCGCGAAGTTTGAGACCCAAAGCGACGGAAGACTCCTTGTCACCATGAAGTCGGGCCGTCAGATTCTATGTCGTTATCTGGTGGGAGCCGATGGATCTAACAGTCAGGTAAGGAAGCAGGCGATTGGTGATTATAAGGGGCGGACTCTCTGGCTGGAACAGTATTCTGAAAAGTCTTCGGATATCCTTGAGGTTGAATTGTCTGCGAAATACGATCAAGGTTATTATTATGTGTTCCCGAATCCCGACTATGATGTAATAGGCATTGGCGACAAAGATATGAGTATGGAGCGCTTTAGGAAGGTCCTAAATGAGAGGGGAATTCAGGAGACGAAGATCAAGGGAGCCTATATCCCCATCGAAGACGTGGAATCGGGCGATGACCACGTGATACTGATTGGCGATGCTGGCGGATTCCCGAATAAATTGACCTATGAGGGCCTGTACTATGCCATTGCAACGGCCAGGAATGCTTTTGTGGCCATCAAGGAAGGCAAACCGTTCAAAGAGACCAACCGCATTATCTTTAAGAAGAAAAGTCACGAAACAAACTGGGTGAAGCTCTTCTACAGCCCCTTAGGCCTGTGGATTACCCGAACCTTCTCGCACTATCCCAAGCTCGTGCAGTTCATCTATGACCACGGCGTGAGATAAATAGAACGACACAAAGGGGATCCCCTTTGTGTCGTTTTTACCTTTTGTTATTGTTTGTCGAGTTCTGCAAGGTTTTCTGCAATCATCTCGTCGGTGACAGTGTAGTTCTGCAGATCGCCCTTGATGAAAGCCTCGTAAGACGGCATGTCGATGAGTCCGTGGCCAGAGAGG
>JAEETB010000423.1 GCA_016286575.1 Prevotella sp. | reverse complement strand
CGTCGGTAGGAACGTAGATAGCATCATAGTTGTAACCATCGCTGTTAATATCATTAACCATCATGTAAGAGTAGTTGTAACCGCCGCGCCAGGTCTCATAGATGAGGCTATAGTGGTTGCCACACTTGTCGTGAATGGTTGCAGAAGCTACGACACGATCAGGAGTTACGTACTGAGAATTGTGCAACTTGATGTTGTTCGGACCCTCAGAGGTAGGAACGTATGTGAAGGCAGACTCAGCAGCAGAACCAGGCATACCAGTTACCTCCTTTGACACAGTGTGGGTATAGGCTGCCATCAGGCTCAGGTATTCAGCAGGCTGTGCAGTCAGCGTCACGTTACCTGACCATCCGTAACCACGGCTGGTGTTCTCCAGAACGAAGGCCTTTGTGCCTGTGCGGAATCCTGCAGGATAGATAGGACGATTGTCTACACCGTTGAAACGTGCGAAACCGCCTACATCGGGAATACTCCAGTCGGAGATGCTCACACCGTTGATAGTCTTGTTGAAGATACCCTCAACCGTAGCGGTGAACGGGAAGGAAACGGGCAGCTGATAATCAACGGCCAGAGAAGTCTTCCAAACCTGAGGCATCTTGAAGTCGGGATCAACACCGCAGATAGATGAAGGAGCGGCGCCCTGTTCTGGTGTAATATCCATAGGATAGCCCAGCTGATTCAGCTTATTCTTCATGGTCTCAATGTCAGTCATCATGCCGCCGGCGAACTCATCCATCGTGAAGCCTTTCTTCGCAGCGTTAGCGGCGTTGATCTGTGCCTGATACTGAACCATACCACCGTTGGTAGGCATGTTGGTGAAGAATACGAGAGGCAGACGGCCAGAGAAGAGACCTGTACCACCACGTACCTTCAGGCTCTTGTCACCGAAGACGTCGTAGGTGAAACCGAAACGTGGAGAGAAGGTGATGCTGTTGCTTGGCCACTTTCCTGTGTCGATATGACGACCATTATAGTCGATGTCGTAAATGGCCTTATTGGTCATCAGGTCACCGTTATTGAAGAAGAGACCATCCACGCGAAGACCAAGTGTCAGCTTCAGTTTGTCAGTAACGTTCCAGTCATCCTGAGCATAGATACCAGGACGATTGAACTGTACACGTGCGGCAGGTTTAGACTCACCACCGTAACCGTAGGTCAGACAGAAGATCTCAGGTGCAGCACCGTTGATGAAGTCGTCGACACTGTTATAGCGATAGTAACCTGTACCGTTACGCATATACTGGTTGTCGGCCATCTGATGCTCGAACATCACTCCGGCAGTAATCTTGTGCTCACCCAGATAATAGGTGATATCATCCTTGATGTTCCAGATGGTGTTATGAACAGCATTGTTATAGGTAAACAGCTCATAGCCAAGAGCGATGTAGTTGTTGTCGCCGCCGTCGAGGATATCAACGAAGGGGAACTCAGAAGAGTTGGTACCACGGATATCATCGAGCTTAGAATAGGTTGCTAGGAACTGGTTGGAGAGATTCTCTGTAAAACGGCTGTTCAAATCGATAGAGAAAGAGTGTACGATGTTCTCCATCGAGTACATAGAGTTAGCATATGACATCGAATACTGAGACATACGTGCACCGCTCATACGGGTACCACCGTCCATAGATGTGGCGTTAGGCGCATTCCATACGTTGTTCTTGGTATAGTTGTAACGCAAAGCCAGATGGTGCTTGTCAGTAATGTTCCAGTCGAGACGAGCCAGAATCTTGTAGTTACTCTCGTCAGCAGGGAAGTCTGTCCATGAACCAGTGTTGTAGCCATATTTGCTGCTCACGTGGTTAGAAACGGCCTGGAGGTCAGAGAGTTTCGTACGTGAGATGTAGTTGTCGGCATCGGCAACACCATTTGTAGAACCCTGCCAGCGGTTAGCGATAGTAGGAATCTTCGCCATTTCACCATTGACGAATACGAACAGCTTGTCCTTGATGATCGGACCACCAAAAGTGAATCCCCAGGTAGTCTGGCTGTCCTTGGCACGTGCACCTGCAATCTGCTCGCGATCGATAGCGTCACCACGTAAGTTTTCATTTCTATGATAAACGTAAGCACTAGCCTTGAAGGTGTTCGTACCAGACTTAGTAATAGCGTTTACACCACCACCGATGAAGTTGGTCTGACGAACATCATACGGAGAAATCACCACCTGCAACTCTTCGATAGCGTCGAGTGAAATAGGATTGCCACCACCAGGCAGCTTGTCGGAAAGACCGAAGTTGTTGTTGAAGTTGGCACCGTCGACGGTGAAGTTTGCGGTACGACCGTCAGAACCAGCGAAGCTCATGCCGTTACCTCCATAAGGAGACAGACGTGTCACGTCAGTGATGCTACGGCTTACTGTCGGCAGGTTCGTAATCTGTGAACTGTTGATGTTAGTAGAAGCGCCAGTCTTTTCAGCGGCAAATTTCGAAGCCTTACCGCTTACAATGA
>JAEETB010000063.1 GCA_016286575.1 Prevotella sp. | reverse complement strand
GGGGGATCGACCCAGTTGGTCTCAGTCCAGATGTAGTAGTTGGAGTACTTGTTCTTCTCCTGCTTCTGCGAGGCGACAAACCAGGGATGGTCGATGGCCGTATAGCTGATGACATAGTCGAAGATGACGTGCATGCCTCGCTTGTGAGCCTCCTCGAAGAGCTGACGGGCATCGTCGTTGGTGCCGTAGCGTGGGGCTATCTTGTAATAGTCGCGGATGTCGTAGCCGGCATCGTTGAAAGGAGAGTCGAAGAAGGGATTGAACCAGATGGCATCGACACCAAGACTCTTCACGTAGTCGAGTTTGCTGATGATGCCCTGAATGTCGCCGATGCCATCGCCGTCGGAGTCGCAGAAGGTCTGGGGATAGATCTGATAGAACACCGCATTCTTGGCCCAGTCGGGCATAGCGGGTATCTGATATTTCCCTGTGATGGTCTGTGCCGAAGCCGACAGCGGGAGAAGCGTCAGGAAAAGTAAGAGGGACGTTAAAATGCGTCCCTCTCGGTGATGAATATTCATAAGCTTATGCAAATGGATTCTCTGTCGGATAGAAGTTACCCTTCGGGAAGTTGTAGTCGATCTCGTCAACGGGGATACCCATGTACTTGAGAACCTCCCAGAGATACTTACCCTGATGGCCGAACATCACGGCGCAGTGGTGTGGGTAGTGCTTCTCGATGAGGACGTGACGATAGAAGCGGCTCATGTTCTTGATACCGAAGATACCGATAGAACCGAATGAGCGTGTAGCTACAGGAATAACCTCGCCCTGAGCGATGTAAGCACGGAGCTTGGTGTCAGCAGTAGACTGCAGACGATAAACTGTAGCCAGACCTGGCTGGATGTCACCCTCGAGGGTACCGTTGGTAACCTCAACAGGCAGAGCGCGAGCCATGATACGCTGGAAGCACATCTGGCAGTTGCAAACCTTTGAAGAAGCGGTGTTACCACAGTGGAAGCCCATGAAGATCTCCTTCTCTGTGTATGTGTCGCAAGCGAACTTCTTGCCCTTGATGCTCTCCTCGTACATATCGGTAGGTACGGTGTTGTTGATGTCGAGCAGGGTAACAGCATCCTGAGAGATGCAGGTTCCGATGTACTCAGACAGAGCGCCATAGATGTCCACCTCGCAAGCTACGGGGATACCACGACCTGTCAGACGGCTGTTGACGTAGCAAGGTACAAAGCCGAACATGGTCTGGAATGCAGGCCAGCACTTGTTGGCCATAGCGACGAACTGACGAGAACCCTTGTGACCCTCGATCCAGTCGGTCAGTGTCAGCTCATACTGAGCGAGCTTAGGCAGAACAGAAGGAATCTTGTTACCAGTACCGAGTTCAGCAGCCATATCCTTCACTACATCGTCGATACGTGGGTCGCCCTGGTGCTTCTGGAAAGCCTCGAGCAGGTCGAGCTCTGAATTCTCCTCGATCTCAACGTCGAGATCATAGAGGGCACGGATAGGAGCGTTACAAGCGAGGAAGTTGTTAGGACGGGGACCGAAGCTGATGATCTTCAGGTTCTGCAGACCTACGATAGCACGTGCGATGGGCAGGAACTCATGGATCATCTCAGCGCACTGGGCAGCGTCGCCTACAGGCTCCTCAGGGATGTAAGCGCGAGTCTTGCGCAGGCTCAGAGCCTGGCTGGCGTTCAGCATACCGCAGTAAGCATCGCCACGACCGTCGATCAGGTCCTTCTGAGTCTCCTCAGCAGCAGCACAGAACATAGCTGGGCCCTTGAACCAGTCGGCCAGCATGGTCTCAGAAATCTCAGGACCGAAGTTGCCCAGATATACGCAGAGGGCATTACAGCCGGCCTTTGTGATATCCTCCAATGCCTGCTTGGCGTGGATCTCACTCTCAACGATACAGATAGGACACTCGTAGATGCCTTCCTTACCAAACTTCTTCTCATACTCAGCGATAACAGCCTTACGACGGTTAACAGCCAATGACTCGGGGAAACAGTCGCGAGATACGGCGACGATTCCAATCTTAATTACAGGTACGTTGTTCATAAAAATATATGTATGAATTAAATTAAAAAGTAATGCTTAGTTGTTACCGAATGCAAAGATACAAATAATTCTTGATTTACATCATTTCGCCAACTGATTTTATATAATTTTAGCTAAAGTAAGTAATTTTAGAGAAAAAATTTGGAAATACCGATGTTTTTCCATATCTTTGCACCCATAAGAACAACGTCGTATGAAACTTTGGACTAAAACAACCATATTACTCTTGTCGCTACTGATGACTGGAACCCCTTTGACGGCAGAAGTGTCGAAGCGTTTTTTCAGGAACTACAGTGCCGCTGACGGTCTGGCCGATAACAGCGCGCAAACCATCACCTGTACACGTACGGGGCGTATGGTTATCACCACCATGGGACAGATCAATTTCTACGACGGTCAGGGATTCACCTATATCAACCCGATGGGTGAGAACTTTTATCCGTTACCCAACTATCGAGGCAACTACCACCTTTATTTCGACAAATATCATCATCTGTGGCTGAAGAACACCCACAATGTGACTTGTGTGGATCTGACTACTGAGACTTTCGCAAATTCAGTTCAGGAAGAGCTGATGAAGTTTGGTGTCGAGAAACCCGTTCAGGATATCTTCGTGGACTCCTATGGTATCGTGTGGCTGTTGACGGAGGATGGACTCTTCAACGTGGAGTATAAGAGAACCACAAAGATCAGGCAAGACCTGAACCTGCAGGATCTCGAGGTGTTCGATGAGAAACTGCTGATGCTGTTCTATGAGAACGGTCTGCTGGAACTCATCGACATGAAGACAGAAAAGAAAGTCTATGAAGGAAGTGCCTACGGCGAGAAGGATATACCTCATTATAAGAAATCATCCGTTCTGCTGCAGAACAAGACCAAGTTCTACCAGATCAGGAATGGTGACAAGGAAGCCGTGCTCAATGAGTTTGACATCGACAAGCGCTCGTGGAAAGAAGTGCTGCGTACGCCTTACCATCTGAACAACCTCGCCATGAAGGAGGGAGCCGACACCTTGCTGTTCATTCCCTGTGAGTATGGCTATTGGGTGTATGAGATCTTTAGAGACGGACTGCGCCATTTCGACACCTTGAAGATGGTGAGCGGGCAGCATTTCAGTACGAACCTGAACGTGATTCGCTTTGACCGTCAGGGTGGTATGTGGATAGGTACAGAGCGCAGAGGACTGCTCTACTCACGTCCCTACCAAGCACCATTCACGACCTACACCTGGAACGACCCTGAGGCTGTGACGTATTCGAAATATGTGGATAATATGCCTGAATCAGCCCAGTTCAGAGGTAGGGATGTGAACTGTGTCTATGTAGATTCACGTGGCTGGACCTGGGTGGGAACGTCACAGGGACTTCAGCTGTATCGAAAGAAGACAGACGTGCTGCCACAGGTCATCACCAAGCGCGACGGTCTGCTGAACAACGTGGTCCACTCCGTCGTGGAGGATCAGATGCACAACATCTGGTTGTCGACGAGCTATGGTGTATCCTGTCTGATCTTCAAAGACCAGAGAGTGCAGTACGTCCATTCGTATAATTCGTATGACAACGTGCCGAATGAGTCGTTTGTCAATGGCAAGGCCATCTGTCTGCCGGATGGTATGATCGTCATGCAGTCGCTCGACCATATGATCACCTTCCAGCCCAACAAGATGAAGACCCTTGATAACCATTATCCCTTCCAGATATATCCGAAGCTGGTGCGACTGATGGTGAACGGTGTGACCATCAGGACTGGTGAGGAACTTGATGGTAACGTGATTCTCGAAAAGGCCTTGACGCGTACGAAGGAAATCGACCTGAACTATGACCAGAACTCCATTTCACTGACGTTCTCAGGACTGAACTTCTTCCGTCCGCAGCAGACCTGTTACCGTGTCCGTGTAAAGGGTCTGGATGATGACTGGCGCATTTATACCATACATAACTCAGGTGGTATGGTGGACTCGCGTGGTTTGCTGCACCTGCCGCTGATGTCGCTGCGCCCAGGTACTTACACCATTGAGTTGCAGACCTCTCTGGCCGACGATGTATGGGATACCAAACCTTACGAGTGGATTATCAACGTGAATGAGCCTTGGTGGCGTACGACTGGTACGTTCGTGGCTTTGCTGGCTGTCCTGCTGATACTCATCGGCATCAACGCCTATTACTATATGCAGAACACCAACCTCAGGGCCATGCGTAACAGTGGTGAGGTGGGACTGGTCAGACGTATCTTGCGATTTGCCGAGCGTAGTAACAACCAGACGGGCGAACTGCTCGAGCCATCAACAGAGGAGATTATGAGTGATGTCAGCCAATCGCATGACTTGTCGCCTGAGTTTATCGACATGATGATGATGATCATGCCTCGCCTGTTGAAGGCGAAGCAGTCGGAACTGACGATGCGTGACTTGAGTGATATGTCAGGAATGAGAGTACAGGAGTTCTATACGCTGGTGAATGCGAATATCTATAAGAGTCCGCGAGCTTTGACCCGCATGATGATGTTGAAGCGTGCTGAGGGACTGCTTGCCAACTCTGAAAAGCCCATTGGTGAGATTGCCGAAGAGTGTTGCTTCATCACCCCCAATTACTTTATCGCCCTCTTCTTCCGTACCCATCAGATGACTCCTGCTGAGTATCGGACCATGTTCAAGGCATAACCCCCTTTATTTGAATATCAGTTGACGATAGCTGACCAACCGCCAGGTACGGTCTTCCGTACCTTTATAATATATATAGCACTGATAGCGGTTCTCAGTCTGGTAGAAACTGCCTTCTGAGGGTAGGAACTGCTGACGTCCGTCGTTATCTTGCCAGAGATACTGATAGGAGTAATAGCCTTGTTTCTGCAGGATACTTGCGGTATAGAGCCGGGTCGTCGCGTCGTAGGTCATCTCATAGGTCTCAGGAGCCTCTGTGGTCCAGTGGCCTTGAATCAGGATCCGCCCTGAGGGCAGGACAGGTGACTTCAGACGATAGTTGACCCAAACGTATTCGCTGGCGATATCGTTCTCCACGTTGTCGCTGTTGCGGATGTAGAAGGCTCCGTTGGAATCCTCGTCGTAGATGTAGTGGGGGCGTGGTTCGCTGATGAAGGGGAACACCTGATACTGTTCACCGTCCCAACGGATATAGTCGATGCCCATTGTAGGATGACTCGGATCGAGGACCTCATACTTGCGGTATTCGTTGCCAGCCTCGAAGATGAGTGGGCGGCAATGTTGCCATCTGAGTCCGTTATGATTGATAAAGGTAGGCTGAATATCACGACGGAAGTTGTCGTCCCTGTCGTTCTGACGTACTACCAAACGGATCTGTTCCTGAGGATTCGTCACGGCCAGACTGCCATAGTTCAGAGTGATGTCGAGTTGCTGATGACTCGTATTGAGGTCGATGTCAGTATTCGTCGTAGCCTCCATGAAGAGCGACATATTCTGTTCGGTTACCATGAACTCCACACAGGCCAACTGCTCCTGCTGTTCATCGTCGATGATATACAGACGGTAGTTGCCACTCATCTTCAGACGACACTGGTCGTTGGGAATCTGCAGCTGATAGTGGGTATAGGGGACGATGGTATTGATGGAGGGCTCATGATCGTCGATCACGATGGCATTGAAGCCCTCGAGCCAGTCGCTCTCGAAAAGGCCCTGGGCTGGTGTCCAGTCTGCTTCGCAGCGTTCGAGGGTGTAGGTATAGCGATGGTAGTCGTGCGAGAGTTCATCGAAGGCGATGTGCAGGACATCATCCTTCCCCAACCTCAAGACGGCAGGCGACATAAAATCCTGATTGACCACAGCCTGCAGCGACTTGATCTGTGGATGCAGGATCTTATGGCCGGCTATCAATGACAGTGGCCATAAGAGGATGATGACCAAGATCTTGAATCGATTCATCTGCGGCGCTCCTTGAGGATACCATGACGATAGGCGTAGAGCAGTTCCTTCAGGTCGGCTACCTGTGCCTTGAGTTCAGCGCCCTTGTCTGTATCAGCTACCAGCATGCGATGAGCCGACATCTCGATGATCTGTGTCGTCGACTTGATATCGATCTCGCGGACGATGGCATCCTGTGTAGAGGTAAAAGGCTCATGTTGTACGAGCTGGAATCCACGGGAGTGGTAGACGAGGGTATAGCCTGCGATACCTGTCTCATTATGATAGGCCTCAGAGAAACCACCGTCGATCACCATCAGTCTGCCGCCAGCCTTGATGGGATTCTCACCTTTGGAAGCATGCACAGGCACGTGGCCGTTGATGATATGGCGGTTCTGGCCTTTCACCTCGAAGGCATCGAGGATGCGGTCGCAGATCTCCTCAGAGTCGCGCAGTTTGAAATAGTTGCCTTTCTCCTCCTTGTAGGTCTCCTTGTCCTTGAGGAAATAACGCTCGAAGGTGGCCATCTTCGACTTATCGAAGAGTGGGGAATCCTTACCACACCAGAGGTACAGGAAATAGTCGCGGGCATAGTCGCGAGGATACTCGTCGGACGGGCCTTCGAAGGCTGCGCGTATCATCATACCGATGTTATGCATCAGATCCTTACCCGTATACTTGACACCAGGATAGATCTCCACCTCTTTGAGCGTACCGTCTTCGTTGAGTGGACAGCTGGCGTGGAAGAGCAGGTTCGAGTTGCTGATGGTGTACATACAACCATGTGAGAGCAACGTGCGGATATGCTTCTTCAGCTTCTCGCAGATGCTGAAGGAGTGGTGCAGTTTCTGCATGAGGTCAGCCTCGTCGGGAGTCAGGGCATTGGGATTGGCAGGATCCACTGTGGGGAACAGACAGCTCTTCATCTCGTAGCCTGTGCCATTAATGGTACAGATACCTTTCTTGTAGTCCACCTGGTTGAAGAGACAACGATCCAGCATCTGCCACTCAGGACGACGCTCGAAGATCGCTGCTTCCTCCTTGAACTGGATGACGGCAATAGCTTTATGCATCTTGGCTGTCAGCTGGCGGGTCTTCTCGTCCATCGAGTTGCCGGGAAGCACCTTAGGGAGAAATTCCACACAGGGATCATCCTTATAAGCCTCGAGGGCAAAGGTAGCCAATGGTACCAGGTTGATGCCATATTCCTCGATAGTGGCGAGGTTGGCATAACGCAGACAGAGACGCAGCACATTACAGATACAGGCGTTGTTACCTGCCGAAGCACCCATCCACAGGATATCGTGGTTCCCCCACTGTATATCCCACGAGTGGTATTGGCGCAGGGTGTCCATGATGATGTGGGCACCAGGACCACGATCGTAGATATCGCCCAGGATATGCAGTTGGTCGATGGCCAGACGCTGGATGACATTACAGATGGCCACTATGAAATCGTCGGCACGCCCAGTAGAGATGATGGTGTCGACAATCACATTCACATAGGCTGTCTTGTCGTGGTCGGAGAGATTCTCGTGGAGTAGTTCCTCGATGATGTAAGAGAAGTCTTCTGGAAGCGATTTGCGCACCTTCGAACGGGTGTATTTCGAGGAGACATCGCGACAGACCTTCACCAGCTGGTGGATGGTGATGCGATACCAGTCTTCGATATCGGTCTCGCGTGCCTTGATCAGTTCCAACTTCTGCTCAGGATAATAGATAAGCGTACAGAGCTCTTTCTTCTCAGACTCACGGATATTGTTGCCAAAGAGCTCGTTGACCTTTCGCTTGATATTTCCAGAGGCGTTCTTCAGCACATGACGGAAGGCTTCGCTTTCACCATGTATATCAGCCAGGAAGTGCTCTGTGCCTTTGGGAAGTGCCATGATGGCTTCGAGGTTGATGATCTCTGTCGAGGCATCGGCAATCGTGGGGAACGACTGCGCGAGCAACTGCAGGTAGTGCATCGTCTCTGTGTCGTAATGATGAGTTGTTGTCATATCTTTAAGTGGTTTGTTAGCATTCTGCGAATATGTTCTGTCTGTCGGTCGTCTTTGGGAGCGAGTGGCATATAGCCTTCGTCGATCAGGGTCTGCTCACTGAGCACTTGCATCAGTCGGGCAGCATAGGCCAGCAGTTTCTTGTCCTCCAGCTTTTCTGTGAGTAGTTCGTCGTTGACGTTGTCGCGATATAGCTCGCGTGTCAGTTCTATCAGGTGGAGCAGCAAGGGTTGCTTGTTGATCTGACGGATGATGCGCACCAGATAGTCTGTTTCGTTACCATCGTAGTCGCCCACCACCTCCTTGA
The DNA here is from genome assembly GCA_016286575.1 of Prevotella sp. Classification (GTDB taxonomy): domain Bacteria; phylum Bacteroidota; class Bacteroidia; order Bacteroidales; family Bacteroidaceae; genus Prevotella. The sequence goes on along the minus strand of JAEETB010000063.1, from coordinate 4,225 downwards.
TGGGTTTGGGACGCTCGTAATGATCAGGGAAATAGGCAGCGATACGGCTGACATCGATCGATGGGGTAGAAAGCCCGAGGATACTGATGCCGTAGTCGACGTAGTTGCTGATATGCTCGTGTTCAGCGTAGATGAGCAGCCGTCGCCAGTCGATATGGGCATCATCGATATTGATATCCTTCACCCATCGACGATCACCCATGATACCGACTTTGATGATGATGGTGAGAGCACGCAGGCTCTCTTCGTCCATCTGTTCGAGGGTGTTCGAGTCCATCACTTTCTGATAGACCGCGAAGGTCTGGGTACACATCTCTGCCTGGGTGATGGCGTTGGTGATAACCGCATTATGGATCTGCTCCGTGCGCTGGTTCCAACCCAGTTTCCTGAAGTTCTCATGCTCGAACTTACCCAGGAGTATGACAGCGTAGGCGTGTTCTACGGTGCGTCGCTGCCAGAGCAGGGTCTTGCTGATATTCTCCTGCACACTTTGGCGTTTGATGACCCACGGTTCGAGTTGCCCATGAGGTGTCAGCACCACTCGCGCCTGATGCCTGATGGCATAGGAGACAGCGCGTGCGAGGAAGAACTGCCAACATCCGTGACAATGTACAATGTCGGGCTCCATCTCGCGGAAGAACTTCTTGAAGGTAACGACGTTGTCGGCCACCTTCACCTCGGCGCTCTGTCGCATCCCCTCAGCCAATAGCGTCACATGACGCTCTATCAGACTGTCGGATTTCGGGTAAACATGCAGGACTTTCATGGGCTTTTCTCTTGTCTGTTACTCTGTCACCAGCAGGGTGCTCGATGAGCGCCTCAGGAGGTTGTCCCAGATGATACCAATCCTCTTGCCCAACATCTTCCCACGAGAGATCTTCTGTTCGAAGAGATTCAGTACATCATAGGCGACGTCCTTCTTCATGATGATGAAGTCGTATCGTCCCCACATATAGTTCATCCGTTTCTTCTCTCTTACCTTCGTCAGCTTACGTTCTATCCTCAGGATATGACTGCTGGCTTCGCTGCAGGTGTTGAACGGCTGCAGACGGATACCTTTCTTAACCGTATAGCCCAGCGTCAGCTCAGCCTCCTCGTCGAGAGACTCTGCTATCGCCTTCAGCATGTCGTTAGCGATGGGTTTCCTTTGGATTTTCGTAAAGATAATCCAGTCATTCTTGGCAGCTTTCACACCGATATGAAAGGCAAGCTTCCTGCGTGAAATCAGTCTGTTAGGCCTGGGTATGAAGGTAGAATAAAGATGCGGATAGTCATTCTTAAGCAGTTTCAGCACATCTTGCGTCTGATCCGTTGACGACTCATCGACAACAATCACCTCATAGCCTGGCTCATACTCCTGCTGGAGGAATAGAGGCAGGTTTTCTTCGAGTTCACGTGCCTGTTCGTACACGATCATGATGACAGAGAATCTGCGTTCGTCTTTATTCACTTTAAACTCTAAACTTTAAACTCTAAACTTTAAACTTTAAACTCTAAACCATAAACTATATCTCGTCACTCATATAGCCGATGGGCAGCTTGCGACAATTATACTGCGACGCCATGATCTCACCATAGGCACCAGCAGAACGTATCGCCAGCAGGTCACCACGCTTGGCCTTGTTCAGATCCATCTGTTTGGCGAAGACATCCGTCGACTCACAGATAGGACCCACCACATCGTAGGCCTCCATCGGCTCCTCACTCGTGATGTTCTCGATCTTGTGATAGGCCTGATAGAGGGCAGGACGAATCAGATCGGTAAAGCCTGCATCGACGATGGCGAACTGTTTCTGAGTTCCTTTCTTAATATATAATGTACGCGTGATAAGACTGCCACACTGGGCTACGACAGCACGACCCAACTCGAAATGGAGTGTCTGACCGTGACGCAGTTTCAGTTTCTTGGCATACGTGTCGAAGTAGGACTTGAAATCAGGTATGGACAGACGGTTCGGATGTTCATAATCAACACCCAGACCACCGCCAACGTTGATGTGCTCCACGATGATCCTGCGCTTCTCCAGCTTGTCCTGCAACTCGTTCACACGATTACAGAGAGCCTCGAAGTCACTCATGTCGAGAATCTGCGAACCAATGTGGAAATGGAGTCCCACGAACTTCACATTTGAGAGTTTGGCTGCCTCGTCGATCACAGTATCCATATCGCTCATGGCGATACCGAACTTGTTCTCAGCCAGTCCGGTGGTGATATTCGCATGGGTATGGGCACCCACGTTGGGGTTCAGACGGAAAGCCACGCGAGCCACCTTACCCTTGGCTGCTGCCAACTCGTTGATAACCTCCAGCTCAGGAATACTCTCAACGTTGAAGCAGAAGATGTCATTGTCAAGTCCGAGATTGATCTCCCAGTCACTCTTGCCAACGCCTGCATAGACGATCTTCTGACTGGGGAAACCTGCCTTGACTGATACCTCAATCTCACCGCCACTGACGCAGTCGACACCTAAGCCTGCCTCACGGATGATGCGCAGCAGATGGGGGTTGGCATTGGCCTTGACAGCATAATGCACCACAAACCCCTCATGGCGCCCTGCCTCCTCATTGATGGTGCGCAGGGTGGCACGTAATAGTTCTGTGTTGTAGTAGTAGAAGGGCGTCTGGATCGACTGGAACTTCTCTACCGGAAAATGTCCTTTAGCCATTTTCTTATCTCTTAATCTTAATTATTTGTTCTTGTAGAAAATGGTGTTGCTTAAACTCTGCAGGGCACGCTTCTTGTCCTCCTCACGGATCAGGAACGAGATGTTATAGTTCGAACCTCCGTAGCTGACCATTCGTACGGGAATATCCTTCATCGCATCGAGTGCCAGTGACTCAAAGCCGATATTCGACCAGTCGAGGTCGCCCACGACACAGATGATACACATGTTGGTATCTACTGTGACGGTGCCGTATTTCTTCAGCTCGTCAACAATCTCGCCCAGGTGAGCAGAGTTATCGATACTCATAGATACACCGACCTCCGACGTACAGATCATGTCGATACTGGTCTGATAGCTCTCGAAAATCTCGAATACCTTACGGAGGAAACCAGTGGCCAGAAGCATGCGCGACGACTTGATCTTGATGGCAGTGATGTTGTCCTTAGCTGCCACAGCCTTGATCTTGCCGTATTCTGTAGAGTTGCTGATGGTTGTTCCCTCAGCATCAGGATCCATCGTGTTCAGCAGGCGTACGGGGATACCGGCATATTTGGCAGGCTGTACACAGGTGGGGTGGAGGATCTTGGCTCCGAAGTAAGCCAACTCAGCAGCCTCCTCGAAGTGAAGCTGGTGGACAGGCTCCGTCTTGTCAACGACACGTGGGTCGTTATTGTGCATACCGTCGATATCGGTCCAGATCTGGATCTCCTCAGCATTGATGGCTGCACCTACGAGTGAGGCCGTGTAGTCGGAACCACCACGAAGCAGGTTGTCCACTTCGCCATAGGCATTGCGACAGATAAATCCCTGGGTGAGGTAAACCTGTGCACCCTCGTTCTCCTCGATCAGCGGTCTGAGCTTCTCCTTGATATAGACGGGATCGGGTTCAGAATTCTTGTCTGTACGCATGAAGTCGAGTGCGTTCAGCAGTACGGCGTTGATGCCTTGCTCCTTCATGTAGTTCACAACCATGTTGGTCGAGATGATCTCGCCCTGAGCCACGATGCTCTTCTCCTCAAACGAGGTGAACAGCTCCTTGGTGAACGAACGGAGATAGTCGAACTCCCCACGCAGGAACTCGCGGGTGGCCACCTTTGTCTCTTCCTTCTCATACAGTTCCTCAACGTGCTTGGCGTATTTCTGCTCCAAGCGGTTGATCACTTCATTGGCGCCATCAGGATTCTTCTTGTAGAGATAGTCTGAGATCTCTACCAGTGAGTTGGTAGTGCCCGACATAGCTGAGAGCACCACGAATACAGGCTCGCCTGACTTTGTAACCAGTGCGGTTACTTCTTTCATTCTCTGGGGTGTACCGACGGACGTACCGCCGAATTTCATTACTTTCATAATCGATTATATTTTATATCTTTAAACTCTAAACTTTAAACTATAAACTCTAAACTTTAAACTCTAAACTTTAAACTCTAAACTTTAAACTAAATCTCCTCCCTCTCTGAATACCTGACGCGTATCTCGTCTGTGTCTGGTCTGTCATCCACCAGAATCAGGTGATGGAAGTCATTGGTCACATCCTCCATCTTCTCGTTCTGACAACGATA